>JBJTFB010000081.1:0-12030 GCA_046093205.1 Acidimicrobiales bacterium | reverse complement strand
GGTCTCACCGGTGCCTTCGGCGGCTGACGACCTCCGTTCCGCGATCCGTGCGGCGGGCGGCCTGCACGGTGGTCGCGGTGCAGTAGTCGATCACCACCAGCGACCCCGCCGACAGCGATGCGAGCGCGCCGGCAAGCCACGCGGCCGCATCGTGCTGCACCGGCACACGGGCACCGTGCGGCGCACCACCGCGCAAGGGGAAGCCCGGCTCCCCGGCCACCAGTTCCTCGGCGAAGCCTTCGCCCCGCTCCGTGACCACTGCACGTCGCCACGAACCATCGTGCACCCACAGCTCGAACGGCATGTTGTCGAGCAGTTCGTTCGCCACGATCACTCCGGCGGCAATCTCCCCAGGCATCGTTGCGACCGACTCCACGCCGTCGGGGTGCTTCCCGCGCTGCACGGCGGACGTCTCCACGGCCACGTACCTTCCGTTCGCGAGGCATGCGGGAGATGCGGCGAGCACCGCGCGGGCCAGCGTGCCGGGGCCGGCCCCCGCGTCGACAACGGTGAAGCCGTCGGGACGGCCGCAGCGTTCCCATTCGGCATCCAGCATGCGTGCGAGCACCGCGCCGAAGAGGGGGCCCACTTCCGGGGACGTGATGAAATCGCCACGTCTGCCTGCACTGCCGCCCGAGGTGTAGAAGCCATGAGGGCCGTACAGCGCGGTGCGCATGAAATCGTCGAAACCGATGCGGCCGCCCGCCGCACGGATCGCGGAACGGAGGTCGTCAGCCGCCGAAGGCACCGGTGAGACCGGCGATGTCACCGAAGTGGATGACGAGACCCGGGAGCACACCGAGCACCACGGTGGACACGCCGGTGATGGCGAGTGCAACTCCCATCGCGGGCTGCACCTGCACAGGCGTGGTGTCGCCGTCGGGAACGGGGCGCATCCACATCTCGCGCATGATGTTGCCGTAGTAGCCGAACGCAACCACCGAGTTGACGCCGCCGACCACCGCGAGCACGTATGCCCAACCGGTGCCCGCGGACACGAGTGCCTGGAACGCGGCGAACTTGCCGAACCAGCCGCCGAGCGGCGGGATGCCGGCGAGCGACGCCATGAAGATGGTCATCAGGGCGGCAAGCCCGGGCGCATACGAGAAAAGTCCGCCGTAGCTCGAGATCTCCCCGCTGCGGGTCTTGCGCGCCACCGCCATGATCACGCCGAACACACCGAGGTTCGTTGCCGCGTACAGCAACAGGTAGGTGACCACCGCGCGCAGTGCGGGCTGTGCGGTGTCACCGATGCCGGCAACGGCGAGCGGCATCAGGATGAAACCACCCTGGGCGACCGAGGAGTACGCGAGCATGCGCACCACGTTCGACTGGCGCAGTGCCATCACGTTGCCGACGGTCATGGTGACCGCCGACAGCACCCAGAACACCGGCTGCCAGACCTCGTGCGAGCCGGGGAAGGCCACATACACCACCGTCACGAGCGCGACGAAACCGGCCGCCTTCGACGCGACCGAGAGGAAGGCGGTGACGGGTGTGGGGGCACCCTCGTAGGTGTCGGGCGCCCATGTGTGGAAGGGAACCGCCGACACCTTGAAGGCGAAACCAATCACCACGAACAGCACCGCCAGCGCGCGGATTGCCGTCATCTGCTCCCCGAGGGCGGAGCCGATGTCCACCAGCTTGGTGGAGTCGGCGATGCCGTAGAGGAGCGACATTCCGTACAGCATCACCGCGGACGCGAACACGCCCAGCAGGTAGTACTTCATGCCGGCCTCGTTGCTCCTCACGTCGCGCTTGCGCCACGCAGCCAGCATGTAGGCGGGGATCGAGAGGAACTCGAGCGCCACGAACACCGACACGAGGTCGCGGCTCGAGGCCATCATCACCATGCCCATGAGACTCGACAGCAGCAGGAACCAGTACTCACCCTGCCAGTAGTTGCCCTCGCGGATGTGGTCCCCCGACAGCAGCACCACCACGTACCCGGCGAGCAGGAAGAGCGCCTTCAGGACGAGACTGAAGTCGTCCACCACGTACCGACCGTCGAACATCGACCGTGCACCGTCGGTGTTCAACGCAACGGTGAGCACCGGGATGAACGCGCCGAGCAGGGTGAAACCCGCGAGCGGGGTGAGGATCCACTTGCGCTGCTCGTCGACGAAGAGGTCGACCAGCAGGAGCACCACGAGACCGAGACCGAGAACGATCTCGGGCGCGAGCGCGTGGTAGTCGATGACCGGTGCGGCCCAGTCAGCGGCGAGGAGGGCGTTCGGCACCCGGATCAGCTCCCGAACACCTTGAGCATCGAGGTGACGGCGGGGTCGAGCACCTTGAACATGAGCTGCGGGTACACACCGAACAGCACGATCGACACCAGCAGCGGCGACCATGCCATCCACTCGAACCTGTTCACGTCGTGCAGGTCATCGTCGTGTCCGTGCGAGAACTCCGCCGAGGGCTCACCGAACGCCGTGCGCTGGTACAGCCACAGCAGGTATGCGGCGGCGAACACGGTGCCGAGCGCGGCCACCACCATGAAGGTGCGGAAGGTCTCCTCTGGCAGGCCCGGGGCCGGCTGGTAGGCCGAGAGGATCGCCGGGAACTCACCCCAGAACCCGGCAAGTCCGGGCAGGCCGAGCGAGGCCATCGCGCAGAAGCCGAGGATCCACCCGAGCTTCGGCACCTGCTTCAGCATGCCGCTCAACCGCTTGATCTCGAGGGTGTGGTAGCGCTCCTTCACGGAGCCGGCCACGAAGAACAGCATGCCCGTGATGAGTCCGTGGGCGACCATGCCGAACATCGCGGCGTTGATGCCGAAGGGCGTCAGCGTGGAGATGCCGAGCATCACGAAGCCCATGTGCGCCACCGAGGAGAATGCGATGAGCCGCTTCATGTCGGTCTGGGCAAGACACCCGAGTGCTCCGTAGATGATCCCGATCACGGCGAGGAGGCCGATCCACGGGGCCCACTCACGCGCGGCATCGGGGAGGATCGGGATGGCGATGCGCACGAAACCGTAGGTGCCGAGCTTCAGCAGGATCGCGGCCAGGATGACCGAGCCCTGGGTGGGTGCCTGGGTGTGGGCGTCGGGCAGCCACGTATGGAACGGGAACATCGGCACCTTCACGGCGAAACCGATGAACATGCCGGCGAAGATCCACACCTGGGTGTTCTTGGCGATGCTTGCCCCGTTCTCGACGAGGTACGGGATGGAGAACGACTCCGCGCCGGTCTTGAAGAAGAGCGCGAGGAACGCAACCAGCATCAGGGCCGATCCGAACATCGTGTAGAGGAAGAACTTGAGCGACGCGTACTGGCGGTTCTCGCCACCCCACACACCGATCATGAAGTACATCGGCAGGAGCACGAGCTCGAAGAAGACGAAGAACAGGATGAGGTCGCGGGCGATGAAGGTTCCCGCCATGCCGGTCTGCAGCACCAGCATGAGGATGAAGAAGGCCTTCGGGTTGCCCGGTGACGGAACGTGGTCCCACGAGTAGATCATCACGAGGAACGTGACGACCATGGAGAGAAAGTACAGCGGCAGGCTGATGCCGTCGAGACCGATGTGGTACGACGACTTGATCACGTTGATCCACTCGGCGTTCGCCACGAACTGCATGTCCGCGGCACGGCCGTAATCGAACTGTGTCAGCGTGTAGACGCCGACGGCGAGGGTGGCCCCCGCCGTGACGAGACCGATCGTCTTCTGGAGTTGCTCCTCAGCCTTCGGGACGAAGAGCATGACGAGAACACCGACGAGCGGCAGGAAGGTGCCGACGGTCAGCACCCAGTTTTGGTCGCTCAGGACTTGCATGACTGCTTGCTCCCTCAGGTATTGATGATGACGAACACGAGTGCAGCGATGGCGGCGGTGCCGAACAACAGTGCCCCGTAGTGGTTGACTTTTCCGGACTGGACCGGGCGGAGGATTCCCCCGAGGCCGCGTGCGGCACTGCCCGATCCGTTCACCGCGCCGTCGACCACGCGCTGGTCAACGTTGCGGTAGATCCAACCCGACAGTGAGCGTGCGGTCGTGCCCGCACCGTTCACCGCACCGTCGAGAACCTTCTGGTTCACCCAGTACGCGGCAGCCGCGATCGGGTGGGCGATGGAGTGCACCACCACCCTCTCGTAGAGATGGTCGAGGTAGTACTTGTTGACAAGCAACTGGTGGCCGCTTCGCAGCAGCTTGTTGCGCTCGGTGAGCCCCACCACCAGCCCCCGCTTGCGTCCGTAGAGCTGCACACACAGCACCCAGCTGATGACCATGCCCATGAGCACAATGAACATGGAGAGGGCAGCCTTTGACCACTTGAACTTCGCGTGGCTCAGCTGCGGTGCAACGCAGATGCCGTCCTTCGGGGTCTCCTTGCCGCACGGGGAGTCGTGGTGACCCTCGCCGCCCTCCTCGGCGGCGACCAGGGACTCGCCCGGGCCGCCCGCAACGGTGGCGAGTCCGGTGGGGCTGATGACCTCGACACGCGGCTCGACCCAGTGGGTGAACTTCTCGAAACTCTCACCGAAGGGCACCGCGTTCAACAGGCCCGAACCGATGGCAAGTGCTGCAAGCAGGATGAGCGGCACGGTGATGAGCGCAGGCGATTCGTGCGGACCCGCGTGTGCGCCGTGGTCGTCATGGCCGTGATCCCCGTGTGCGGCATGCGCATCGTGTGAATGGTCGTCGTGACCGTGTGCATCGTGCGTGTCGTGTGCGTCGCCATGTGCGTCGTCATGGTGCTCGCCGGCTGCCGCACCGCGCGGGTCGCCGAAGAACGTGAGGTAGGTGGCGCGGGTCATGTAGGCGGCAGTGAGGAAGGCTCCCCCGAGACCGATCCACATGAACATCGTGTAGCCGTTGTGGCCCACGTTGTCGATGATCTCGTCCTTCGAGAAGAATCCGGAGAAGGGGAACACGCCGCACAGGGCGAGCGTGCTGATCACCCATGTCGCGAACGTGACCGGCATGAACTTCCGCAGGCCGCCCATGTCCTTCTTCATCTCGAACGAGTGGTGCGACGCGCTGTGGCTGATCGAACCCGCGCCGAGGAAGAGGCACGCCTTGAAGAATGCGTGGGTGAAGATGTGGAACACCGCCGGCAACCAGGCACCGGCACCGAGGCCCATCATCATGTAGCCGAGCTGGCTGACCGTGGAGTACGCGAGCACCTTCTTGATGTCGGTCTGCACGAACGCCAGCAACGCGGCAATCACGATGGTGATGCCGCCGATGATCACGATGAAGTTGCCGCCGGAGCCGAGGATGTCGAGACCCTCGAAGAACACCGGGTACAGGCGCGCCACCAGGAACACGCCGGCCACCACCATGGTGGACGAGTGCAACAGTGACGACACCGGTGTGGGGCCGGCCATGGCGTCGGGCAGCCACGTGTGCAGCGGGAACTGGCCCGACTTGCCGATGCAGGCGATGAAGAGCGCCACGGCACCCCACGTGATGGCCGCCGACGATGGTTCGCCCGACAGTGCCCATGCGGAGAGGCCTCGGATGGAGAAGCCCGACACGCCGAGGGTCTTCTGCGTCCAGTCGTTGGCGGCGAAGAAGAGGATCGATGTTCCCGCGAGCAGTCCCATGTCGCCTGTGCGGGTGGTGAAGAACGCCTTCAGCGCGGCCCGGCTGTTTGCGCCGTCCTCCCACCAGTGACCGATGAGCATGAACGAGCACAGACCCATGATCTCCCAGCCGAGAATCAGCTGGATCATGTTCTCGGCCACGACCATGTTCATCATTCCCGCGGAGAACAGCGTGAGCGAGGCGAAGAAGTGGGTGAAGCGACGGTCGCCGCGCAGGTACTCGACCGAGTAGATCTGCACGAGGGTGGAGATGAACGCCACCACACCGAGCACGGCGAGTGCGAGACCGTCGATGTGCTGGCCGAGGCCGAACTCAAGGCCGCCGCTCTGCCACCACGTCCAGGAGCGCACCACCGGCGGCACGTACCCCTCGCCGGCGTCGCCGACCCGGGCGACCCACTGCCAGACGGCACCGCCCGAGAGAACGAGCGCGGCGACCATGGAGAGGATGCCGAACTCGGCACCCTTCAGGGGCATCTTCCTGCCGAAGAAGATGATGAGAGCGAACGCGACCGCCGGGATGACCGGGATGAGCCATGCGTTCTCGAGGAAGAACCCCGAGGAGAGCACCTTCTCGGCTGCCTCTGCGGAACCTGCGGCGAACACGCTCATCCCTTCATCTCCGCGAACTCATCGAGACCGATGGAGCGTCGGTTGCGGTACATGAGAAGCACCATCGCGAGACCGACGCCCACCTCGGCGGCAGCGACCGCGATGACGTACAGGGCGAAGGTGTGGCCGTCGGCCGACCCGTTGCGCAGGGAGAACGCAAGCAGATTGATGTTGACCGAGTTCAGGATGAGCTCGATGGACATGAGCACGAGCACGGCGTTGCGCCGGGCGATGACGCCGTAGACACCGATGCAGAAGAGCACGGCACCCAGGATGAGGAACTGGTTCAGCAGCACGTCAGTCCTTCCTCGCCAGCACGATGGCCCCGATGACGGCCGCGAGCAGCACGAACGAGAGAGCCCAGAACGGCAGCAGGTACGGCCCGAAGATCTGGTCGGACACCGTGGCGGTGTTCACCGGCTGAGCGTCCATGGGCAGGCGCTCGTTGCCGAAACCGTCGTTCAGTGCCGTCACCATCGTGGCAAGCATGATGACCGCCACCGGCACGCCGAGCCACCAGTTCCTGTTGTTGAGGTCGCGCTCGGCACCGATCCGTGCGCGCGTGAGCATCGTTCCGAAGAGAAAGAGCACCATCACCGCGCCGATGTAGACGAGCACCTGCGTGACGGCGACGAACTCGGCCGCCAGCAGCACGTACTGTGCCGCCGCACCCGCAAGCACCACCACCAGCCACAGCGCCGCGTGCACGACGTTGTTCGAGGTGACGACCCGGAGCGCACCCACGACCATGACGGCCGCGATGATGTAGAACCCCACGTTCTGGGCCACGAGGAGGTCGGCTGCGACCGTCACTTCTTGCCCTTCTTGTCGGCGCCGGCCTCGAGTTCCGGTGCCTCGGGCACGGTCTCCATCCACTCGCCGAGCTTCGACTTGTCGTGCAGCAGGTCGGCGATGCGGGGCTCGGAGTACTCGTACTCGGGGCTCCAGAACAGCGCGTCGAACGGGCACACCTCCACGCAGATCCCGCAGTACATGCAGAGCGCGTAGTCGATGTCGAAACGGTCGAGCTTGTTCACCTTGCGCGGCGCACCTCCGGCACGGCGCGGCGGGGCGAGTTCCTTGTGGCCCTCGATGTAGATGCACCAGTCGGGGCACGAACGCGCGCACAGCATGCAGGAGGTGCAGTTGCCCTCGTGCAGTGCGATGACACCGCGCGCGCGGACGGGCGGTGCCTCCTTCTCGTGCGGGTACTGCACGGTGGCGGCACCCTCAGTGGCGGTGCGCATGAGGGTGCCGAAGGTGACTCCGAGTCCCTTCAGCATCCCGGGGAGTTTCGGCTTGGCCATCAGAACGCCACCTTCAGGATCGCGGTCACCATGATGTTCACGAGAGAAACGGGGATGAGAACCTTCCATGCGAAGGCCTGCAACTGGTCCTCACGCAGACGCGGGAACGAGAAGCGCACCCACATCACGAAGAACACCACCACGATCATCTTCGTGAACAGGATCAGCGGTCCCGCGAGGTTCATCCAGTTGTCGATGTCGTCGAGGCCGGTCCAGCCGAACCACGCGAACGGCACTCCCCAGCCCCCGAGGAAGAGGATGGACGCGATCATCGAGAACACGCCGGCGGTGGCGAACTCGCCGATGAAGAAGATGAGGAAGCGGAAGCCCGAGTACTCGGTCATGTACCCCGACACCAGCTCGGACTCTGCGATCGGCATGTCGAACGGGGTCTGGGAGAGCTCGGCCTGCACGGCGATCATGAACACCAGGAAACCGACGAGCTGCGTGAGCACGTACGGGTTGCCGAGACCGTCCCAGCCGAACATCGACCCGCTGTTCTGGGCCACGACGATCTGCTGCAGGTTCATGGTGCCCGCCTGGATCACCACGCCGATCACCGCGAGAACCATCGGGAGTTCGTACGCCACCAGCTGGCCGGCCGCACGGAGACCACCGAGCAGCGAGTACTTGTTCGCGCTCGACCAGCCGGCGATGAGGATGCCGAGCACCGACACCGACGACACCGCGAGCGCGTAGAACACGCCCGCCTCGAAGTCGGTGAACCATGCATCGGGACCGAAGGGCACCACGGCCACCAGCAGGAACGTGCTCGACAGCACGACGAGCGGGGCGAGCTTGAAGAGGAACCTGTCCGCGCGCTCGGGGTGGATGTCCTCCTTCTGCAGCCACTTGCCGACCTCGGCGAACAGCTGCAGCGAGCCGTACGGGCCGGCCTCCATGGGGCCGAGGCGGCTCTGCATGAACGACATCATCTTGAACAGGAACAGGTAGACCACCGTTCCCGCCGGCAGCAGCACGGCGACGAGGCCACCGACCACGCGCAGAATCGACTGCACCCAATACGGCAGGTCGGCGGCGAGCAGTGCACCCATCAGCGGTCGATGTCCCCGAGGATGAAGTACAGCGACGCGAGGATCGTGATGATGTCGGGCACGTACACGCCCTTCAGCACCCACGGCACGATCGAGATGTTGTTGAACGAAGCGCTGCGGATCTTCACCCGGAACGGCCCCAGCTCGTTGCGCGACACGACGTAGTAGCCCATCTCACCGAGCGGGTTCTCGGTGCTGACCCAGGCCTCGCCCTCGGGCACCTTGATGATCTTCGGCACCTTCACCATGACCGGGCCCGACGGGATGGTGTCGAGCAGCTGGTCGACGATGCGCGTGGACTCGCGCACCTCCTGCAGACGCACCCAGCAGCGCGCGAAGGAGTCACCGTCGGGGTGCGTGATGACCTTCCAGTCGGCCTTGTCCCACGCCATCGGCAGGCTCTGGTCGCGGCGGAGGTCCCAGTCGACGCCGCTGGCGCGCAGGTTCGCACCCGACAGGCCGTACTGCAGTGCGACATCCTTCGGGATCACGCCGATGCCGCGCGTGCGCGACTGGAAGATCTCGTTGCCGAACAGCAGGTCCT
Source organism: Acidimicrobiales bacterium (assembly GCA_046093205.1). Lineage (GTDB taxonomy): Bacteria > Actinomycetota > Acidimicrobiia > Acidimicrobiales > Ilumatobacteraceae > UBA2093. Next base: position 2,956 of record JBJTFB010000081.1, on the reverse strand, counting down.
CGATCTCGTCGCAGAACCGGCGCAGCTTCTTCATCACGTTGCGTGTCTCGTCGATGAATCCCGCCGGCAGGTCGTCCTTCAGGCCGCCGATGCGGTCGAAGTTCGGGTGGAACCTGCCGCCCGTGGCGGACTCGATGAGGTTCAGCACGTACTCGCGGTCACGGAACGCGAAGAACACGGGGGTCACGGCACCCAGCTGCACCCCGAGGTCGCCGAGGAAGAGCGACACGTTGGCGATGCGCGACAGTTCGAACAGGATGGTGCGGATGTGCTGGGCGCGGGGCGTCGCCTCGATGCCCATCAACTTCTCCGCGGCGAGGATGAACGGAACCTCATTCGCGAAACTGCCGAGCCAGTCGATGCGGTTGACCAGCGCCGTCACCTGCGGGAACGTGCGCACCTCGGTGAGCTTCTCGTAACCGCGGTGCATGTACCCGGCGGACGGTTCCGCCCACACGACCTGCTCACCGTCGAGGCGCGCGATGATGCGCAGCGTCCCGTGGGTGGCAGGGTGCTGCGGGCCGATGTTGAGGGTCATCCCCTCCGTCTCGAGCTCCACGTTGAGGCGCGCATCCGCGGCCTGTGCCGCGATGTAGGACAGTTGCTGGCGGTCACCGAGAGCGGTCATGAGTCCCCACCCTCCCCTTCGGAATCGTCGCCCGGCAGCGGCTCCACGTCGACGATCCCCGGCCAGGGCTTCACGATGCGGGCGAGCAACGGGAAGTCCTTGCGCAACGGGTGTCCCTCGAAGTCGGCGGGAAGGTACATGTGGCGCAGGTCGGGGTGGCCGGCGAAGTTGATGCCGAACATCTCCCATGTCTCGCGCTCGTGCCAGTTCGCACCGGCGAACACGGGCACGATCGACTCGACGGTCATGGAGTCCTCGGGGACGTCGCACTTCAGGTTGATGCCGAGCGAGGTGTGCGGGGTGACGAGGCGCACGAGCAGCTGGAACCTGCTCGAGCCACCGGCATGGCCCTGGCGGACCGTGGTGTCGCGCTCGGGTGCGGGCTCGGTGGGGTCGTCCTCACCGCGGCCGAAGGGCGAGGGCATCCAGTCGATGGCCGACAGGAAGCCGAAGTAGGTGAAACCGAGCGCGCGCACCTTCTCGACGGAATCGCGCCACGATGCGGTGTCGATGCGAACCCACATGTCGTCGCCGGGCCGCAGGTGGGACCCCGCTGCCGCAGGGCCGAGAGCGGCGAGAACCCTCGCGAGTTCGGTTTCGCGCACCTCGTCGCGCGCGTCGGTGGCGGTGTCAGCCTGCGACAACGGGAACACCTCCCCGTTCGGCGGACTCGCCGTCGACCGCCGACATCGGCACGGTCCCCTCGCCGCGCCAGCGCGCGCCCATGTCCTCGTTCTTGATGCGCTGCTGCAGCAGCACGACGCCCTCGAGGAGCGCCTCGGGCCGCGGGGGGCACCCGGGCACGTACACATCGACGGGGATGATCTGGTCGATGCCCTTCGTGACCGAGTAGCTGTCCCAGTACGGCCCGCCGCAGTTCGCACAGCTGCCCATCGAAATCACGTACTTCGGCTCGGGCATCTGCTCGTACAGACGCTTGATTGCCGGTGCCATCTTGTCGGTGACGGTCCCGGAGATCACCACAAGGTCGGCCTGTCGCGGGCTCGCCGGCAGCGGGATGACACCAAGACGCATGACGTCGTAGCGGGGGGAGCCGAAGGCGGCGCCCATCTCGATGGCGCAGCATGCGAGGCCCCACTGGTACACCCACATGGAGTACGAGCGGCCCAAGTTGAACAGGGATGTCAGGGGCTTGGGCAGCCGTCCGCGGTCAACGAGTCCCATTGCGACCTCCTACACCCACCGCAGGACGCGCTTGCGCCATGCATAGACGAGACCGAGCACGAGAATGGCGACGAAGATGCCCATCTCCACCAGGCCGAAGCCGGCGTACCGCTCCAGCTGGGTGGCCCACGGGAAGATGAACACAGCCTCCACGTCGAAGATCACGAAGAGCAGTGCGTACACGTAGTACCGCACCTGGCTCTGGGCCCAGCCGTCCCCGACCGGGTCGACGCCGCTCTCGTACGGCATCAACTTCTCCGGCGAGGGCTTGTTGGGGCGAAGCAGGGCCGACACGCCGAGGAGCAGGCCGGCCACGAGGAAGGAGGCGAGACCGAACCAGACCACGGTGAGATAGGACCGCAGGAAGGGGGACATCAGCATTCGAAACTACTACGGGCCGTTCTGTGCACCCCAACTTGCCCCAGTGGACACAAGGGTTGTGTGCGGCATGCGGTCAGGTGTGCGTTTGTGCCACCGCGCGCAGGAACCACTCCACGAGCGCCTCGGTACGGGGCTCCACCGTGTCCATCGCGCGGCGGGTGTTCTCCAGAAGCCGGCCCCGGTCGACCCCGGCATCTGCAAGCTCGGTGTCACCCCCGTCGCTCGCCCACCGACGCACGATCGACTCCGTGACCTCGGGGTGGAACTGCAGACCGAGGGACCGACCGGCCACGAAGGCCTGCGGCGAGACGGGGCTGTCGGCAAGAGCAGTGGCACCGGACGGCACCGTGAAACGGTCGTAATGCCACTGGAACCAGGTCCCGGCCAGCACTTCGGCGGCCTCGGCCCCCGTCTCGGACAGCGGCCGGACCTCGTGCCAGCCGATTTCGTGCATTTGTGAACGCTCCACCCTGCCCCCGAGCGCCAGGGACAGTTGCTGGGCGCCAAAGCACAGCCCCAGCACCGGCACACCGGCCTCGTGGGAGGTGGCCAGGAACCGTTGCTCGGCGCCCACGGGGCCGGCGACCTCGGGCCAGTACGCGCTCCACGAACTGCCGAGGCTGAGAACAAGATCGACGTCATCCGGCCGCGGCCACACCCCGGTGTCCTCGCGGTGCAGTTCCACGAATGTCATGCCGCGGTGGCGCAACGCATGCCCGACGTGACCGGGATCCATGTCGTCGCGATTTCCGATCAGCGCCG
>JBJTFB010000080.1:0-8041 GCA_046093205.1 Acidimicrobiales bacterium | reverse complement strand
GGATTACTCGAAGATGCCTGCCGGGTACGCCGAGGTGCACATGGCCGGCACCCGGGGCCTGCGCGTGGCCGCGCGTGCGCGCGCCGAGCACGGGAACGAGGCCGTGGGCCGCGTGTACACCGCCCTCGGCACCAGCCTGCACAACAGGGCGGAGCGCGAGGCATTCACCGCCGACACCCAGGGCCACGTGGCGGCCCTGCTGAACGCGGCCGGCCTGCCCGACACCTGGGCGGAGTCCGTGGACGACGAGTCTTTCGATGATCTCATCCGCGCCGAGACGGAACTTGCCCTCGAGCGCACCGGCAAGGACGTCGGCACACCGATCCTCACGTTTCATCCCGGTGCCGCCGATGAGGCCAGCTTCTTCGGGCCCGTCATCGCGCGGATCCCGCGGGGAGCCGACGCACTGAAGCTGTGGGACGCGGTCGAGACCGTCGCCACCACGAGCGGCATGGCGGAACTGAAGCGCTCGCTGCGCGAGCGGCCCGTCTTCGACTGACGCGCCTAATGTGGCGGCCATGAAGGTCGTCTACACACCCGCTCACCTGCGCCACGACCCACACGTGGAACTCGAGCGATCCGTCGCGCACTCACCCTGGGAGCACATCGGACGTGGCGAGGTCATCAAGGACGTGCTGTCGGCAGACCCCCGTTTCGACGTGTTGGCGCCGCAGGAGTGGGGCACCACGCCGATCACCGCAGTGCACGACCCCGGACTGCTCCGTTTCCTCGACGGCGCGTGGGCCGAATACCAGCGCACGGTGGCGCCGACCCGCGAGGTGGTGCCCGAGGTGTTCCAGATGGGCGGCCTGCGCCACAAGATGTCGCCGGCTTCGGAGCCGACCGCCATCCTCGGTCGGCTCGGGTGGTGGAGCTTCGAGATCACCACCCCGCTCACGGAGGGCACGTACGAGGCCGCCAGGGGCGCCGTGGACACCGCGCTCACTGCCATGCAGTTCGTTCTCGACGGTGAGCGCGCCGCCTACGGACTGTGCCGTCCTCCCGGACACCACGCCACCACATCGCTGTACGGCGGGTACTGCTTCTTCAACAATGCGGCCGTCGTTGCCCACCACGTGGCCACCACGACGGGGGTGAAGGTGGCGGTGCTGGATGTCGACTACCACCACGGCAACGGCACCCAGGAGATCTTCTACGACCGTGACGACGTGATGTACGTGTCCCTCCACGGCGACCCCGTGCGTGCGTACCCGTATGCCATCGGCCACGCAGACGAGACCGGCACGGGCAGGGGACTGAACTCCAATCTGAACGTGCCGCTGCCCGCACGCACCGATGATGATGCCTATCTCGCGGCGCTCACACCCGCACTGGAGCGCATCACTCGGTTCGGTGCACAGTTCCTCGTGGTTTCGCTCGGCCTCGACACGTTCGTGACCGACCCCATCTGCGATCTCTCGATCACCACCGACGGCTTCCGTCGGTGTGGTGCAGCCGTGGCCGCACTCGGTCTGCCCACCGTCGTGCTGCAGGAGGGCGGATACGACGTGCCGAACCTCGGCATCAACGCCCAGTCGTGGCTCGTCGGCCTCGGGGCCTGAGCGTCAGCCCTTCTTGATCGCCTCGATCACCGGCAGCCAGCGTGCCGGGTCGCTCCTGTAGGGCGCGTAGAAGCTGATGCGGCTGATCACATCGCCGTAGCGGCGGTGCAGCTCGGGCGCGATGCTCTCGGGCTCGCCCACGACGGCGAAGTTGTTCAGGATGTCGTCGGTGATGAGCGAACCCATCTCCACCCACTTGCCCTGCTTCGAGAGCGTGTTTAGTTCGTCCTGCAGGCCACCCCAGCCGTGGATGTCGAGAACACCGCGGTACGCGGGGGTGGAGCCGTAGAACGCGATCTGCTGGCGCGTGCCGGCTGCCGCGGCTTCCATCTCCTTCTCGTTCGAACCGGTGACCACGAAGCTCGGCCCGACGATGTCGAAGCCCTCCATGGTCTTGCCCGCCTTGCGGCGTCCGCGCTCGAGCGCGGGAATGGTGACCTCGCGCAGGTACTTCTCGGTAGTGAAGCCGTGGCAGATGAAACCGTCGCACACCTCGCCGCACACCTCGGTCATCTTCTCGCCGACACCGGCGAGATAGATCTTCGGGCGCCCGAAGCCGGCCAGTTCGGCGCGGTCGGGCGTGAAGAAGGGCGTCATCAGCGTGTGTTTGTAGAAGTCACCGCGGAACTCGAGCTTGGTGCCGTTCTCCCATGTGTCCCAGATGGCGTGGATCGCCTGAACCATCTCGCGCATGCGTGCGGCGGGGTGGCTCCACTCCATGGCGAACCGCTTCTCGATGTGCGGCTTGATCTGGCTGCCGAGGCCCAGCACGAAGCGGCCCTTCGAGAATGCCTGGAGGTCCCAGCCGAGGTTGGCGAGCAGCATCGGGTTGCGCGCGAACGCAACAGCAATCGAGGTTCCCAGCTCGATGCGCTCGGTGTGCTCTGCCGCGACCGCAAGGGGAAGGAACGGGTCATGTGCGGTCTCGGCCGTCCACGCGCCCGAGTAGCCGGCTGCCTCCACGTCCTTTGCGGCCTGGGCCGCCTTCGACAGATCCGCGGGGATCCCTCCGTCGACCTTCATGTTGTTCCTCCCGGTCCTTGTTCCCGAAGGAACTGTTCCACTTCCGCCGCCAGTTGCTCCGCACTCGGCAGGTCGGACGCGATGTCGATGGCTGTCTGCGTGCGGATGGCGTCGTACGCGGCCTCCATCTTCGACAGCATTTCTACGTGCTCGGGGTTCGAGCGGACGAGTTGGTCCAGCCGTTCGCGCTGGGCCGAGGCCTCGCGCGGCAGGTCCCCGGTGTCGAGGGTGAGCCCCGCCGCGGCACACACCGCCTCGATCAGGGCCGCACTGCCCGCCGGGTACGGCATGGTGGCCACGTAATGGGGGATCTGGGCCCAGAACACCATGGCCTCGATGCCGCGACCGTGCATCTCGTGCTCCAGCACCGCAGCAACACCCGCGGGTGCATCAAGTGAGTTGCGCACGAACGGCAACCGTGCGGAGACGTCGTGGTTCGGTGTGGTGGCGGTGATGCCAACGGGCCGGGTGTGCGGCGCAGCGAAGGGGTAGGCGCCGAGACCCACCATCTTTCGCACCCCCAGCTCGGTGGCGATGTCGCCGACCGTGCGCGCGAAGAATCGCCACGCGGAGTCGGGCTCCGGCCCAGTCAGCACGAGGAGGTCCTTGCCCTTCTCGTCGCGTCCCACGCGCATCTCCGGTGTCGCCCACACGATGCGCGTGTTCACGCCCTCGCGCAGCTCCATCACCGGCCGCCTCGCGCGATAGTCGATGAAGGTGTCCGCGTCGAAGGTGATGAGCTCGGTGGTGCCCGCGGCACGCGAGATGTTCTCCATGGCGGCCGCGGCGGCACCGCTCGCGTCGATCCAGCCGGTCAGATTCACGAGCAGCACGGGCTCGTTCAGTTCGGGGAGCCTTCCGTTCACCGTGAAGGGGAGGCCACCGGCGGGGCTCATGCGGGTCGCTCCAGGTAGGTGGCCGCACGTTGTGCGGCGCCGTCGACCTGCACCTTGAAGTGCTCGAGCTCGGCGGGGTCGCGGTCGCCGAGTGCGCCGCCCAGGTAGCGGGCATAGACGCCCTCGATGATGCAGGCAAGCTTCCAGTACGCGAATGCCGTGTAGAAGTCGAGCTTCGATATGTCGCGGCCCGACTTCTCCGCGTAACGGGCGGCGAGGTCGCCGCGGTCCAGGAAGCCATCGGCGGTGCACACCGTGTTCGACCAGGCGCTGCCCTCATCGGTGGGGCCGGTCCAGTACACCATCAGCAGGCCGAGGTCGGCCATGGGGTCACCGAGGGTGCAGATCTCCCAGTCGAGCACCGCGATCACGTCACCGTCGTGGTTCACCATGCAGTTGTCGAGACGGTAGTCGCCGTGCACGATCGACACACCGACCTGACCGGGTATGCGGCGCACGAGCTCGTCGTGCACCTGCTCCACCAGGGGGAGGTCGCGTGTGCGCTGGTTCGTGATGTTCTGGTTCCAGCGCTTCAGCTGCCGGGCAATGTAGCCGTCGTGCTTGCCGAGGTCCGACAGGCCGACAGCCTCGATGTCGACCGCGTGGATGGCGGCCATCGTGTCCACGATGGACTCGCTCGCGCGCCTGCGTGCAGCGGGCGTGAGCACCTGTTCGGCGTACGCACGGTCGCGCACCACCAGGCCGTCCACGAAGCGCATCACATAGAAGGGAAGCTCGTTCACGGTCTCGTCATCGCAGAAACCGAGTGCAGGCGCCACGGGCACGTTGCTGCCGGCGAGGGCAGCAATGATGCGGTGCTCGCGGCCCATGTCGTGTGCGCTCGCAAGTCTGTGGCCGAGGGGAGGCCGACGCAGAACGTACCTGTTGCCCGCGGCATCGGTGACGGCGAACGTGAGGTTCGAGTGTCCGCCCGCGATCTGCACGTACGAGAACGGTGCGACGGCCCCCGCGATGTTGTCGACCAGCCACTGCTCGACTTTCTCGCTGATTCCGTTCGGCAGGACCACGCCCAGAAAACTACCTGCCGGAGGGTGCCCTGTATCGTGTCGCCGTGGCAGTGGACGTGACCGACGCAACCTTCGAGGCAGAGGTCATCGAACGTTCCCTGACCGTGCCGGTGCTGGTGGATTTCTGGGCCCCGTGGTGCGGGCCGTGCCGCCAGTTGACACCCATCCTCGAGCGGGTCACCGATGCAACCGGCGGCAAGGTGGTGCTCGTGAAAGTGAACATCGACGAGAACCCGCAGATTGTCGGCGCGCTCGGCGTGCAGTCGATTCCTTTCGTGGTGGCCTTCCGTGACGGCCAGCCGATCGACGGCTTCGTCGGTGCGCGCCCGGAGCACGAGGTGCAGCGGGTGGTGGCAGCGCTCATGCCCGACCCCACGGAGCAGCGTGTGCACGACCTGCTCGCCGAGGGTTCGGAGTCCGCACTGCGAGATGCAGTGGCGTTGATGCCGGGCAACGCCGATGCTGTGTGTGCGCTCGCCGAGCACCTGGTGCGCACCGGAGGTGCAGAGGAGGCGCTCGCGTTGCTCGCGCGTCTGCCCGAGACGGAGCGCGTGCGGCACATCGCCGCATCTGCCCGTCTTGCGTTGAACCCCGTCGATGATCTCGATGCCACGCTCGAGGCACTCCTTCCGCGTGTGAAGGCCGACGAGGATGCCCGACGTGAGTTCCTCGACATCCTCGAGACCATGGGCCCGGCAGACCCGCGCACCGCGAGGTACCGCAGGCTGCTCAGCTCGCACCTGTACTGACCACATCCCTGCGCCGCTCGGTCGTGTGCGCTGTATTGCCGTCCCGGGTTTGCGCACACCCACATGGGGTTCATGAACCACGAGGGTCAGGGCCGCGCACTCGGTGCCCGTTCGGCGGAACTGTGCCGGCGGTTTCGGGAATGGCTGCGCTTCCTCGGTTGGCGCCGAGTGGTGGCAACGGGTGGTGCGACGGTCATCACCGCCTTCGTCCTGCTGTGGATGTTCCTGCCGTCACCGGCCCCCGTCGATGAGGCGATCCCGGCTGCCGTCGCCGTTCCGGCACCCTCGGTCCGGACGGCCCCGACGGGGCGTGTGCGCGTGCACGTGACGGGTGCGGTACGCCGGCCGGGCGTCTACCAGCTGTCCTCTGGCGACCGCGTGGTCGATGCACTCGCAGCGGCGGGTGGCGCCTCGGCCGATGCCGACCTCGAGGCCATCAACCTCGCGCAGACTCTCCTCGATACCGAGCAGATTCTCGTGCCGCGGCGCACCGCACGCAGTCCGCGCCGGGCGCCCGCACCGCGTCTGCGTCCCGCGCCCCGCCCACGCATCGCACCCACCACGGTCCCGGCGCCGGGCACCGTCACTGTTCCCGGCACCATGGATTCGGCACCTCCCCCGGGAACGTCGGCACCGCTGGCAAAGGTGAACCTCAACACCGCGACGGCCGCGGAACTCGACTTGCTGCCGGGCATCGGTCCCACCACCGCCCGCGCCATCATCGATCACCGCCGCACGAAGGGGCCGTTCAGGAGAATCGACGACCTCATGAACGTGGCGGGCATCGGACCCACCAGGTTCGCGCGCATCAAGGCACTGGTGTCGGTGTGATCAGAGTGCACCGAGTGCGAGGGCGGCCAGCAGCACCGCACCCACGGCGCCGAGCCACAGGCCCGAGCCGATGACCGCGAACTCGCGCAGCCACTCCCGCCATCCCGCCACCGCACGGCGCGTCACGCGGGCGGCCGCCATCTGGCCGAGCACCCACCACACCACGAGACTCACGACCACCGCCACGGCGAGACGTGCGGAGCCGTCGGCCGCGGGCACCCCCAGCACCGGCATCACTGGGAACGCAGCGACGAGGGTCACGAACCCCATGACGCCGCCCACGGCGCCCCCCACGACAAGGTCGACCAGCCGACCACCGATCGCGAGGGCGATCGCCAGCCCGACGGCAGCGGCACCGCCGCGGCGCCTCACCGCCCGGCGGGTGTGAACGATGCCGCCGGGGAACGACTCTCTCGCGGCAGGAACATCGACGGGCACCGGTGAATCGTACGACGCGGCCGAAGCCCGCTCGGGGCACCGTCCCCTGTCGACAGTGGGCCCTGCGGTGTGTGTCGCCAGCGTGCTGTGGGCATCCACCGTGGCAGGCCGGCACGTGGGCGGCCCCGGCCTTCCCGGGGTGGCCACGGTGCTGCTCGTGTGTGCTGCGTGGTGCGTGCACGTGACACGGTTTCGCGGGTCGGCAGCCGGTGCACTCCTCCTGGTGACGTTCGGGGGCATCGCGGGCGGTGCTCGCGAATGGTCGGTGGCACAAGTGCCCACCGGGCCGTGCGGAGGGGATGTGCGGGTGGTCACCGATCCCCGTTTCCGTGCGGGGTTTGCCACCGTGATCGTGGAGACCGGCGACCACCGTGTGAGGGCAGCGGGCAGCGGTGCCGTTGCGGCCGCGTTGTCCATGCTGCGCGCCGGGGAGAGGGTGGAGATTGCCGGTACATGTGCGGCCGTCACGGCAGCAATGCGGCAGCGTGAACTGGTCGCCCATGTCACGGGACGGATGACCGTCGAGGCCGTGGGCCGGCTGGTGTCGGACGGCGGCGGAGCATCGCGTGCGGCGAACCGCGTCCGTGCACTCGTGGCGCGCGGCACCGAGCGACTCTCCGGCGACGACCGCGCACTTTTTCTCGGTCTCGTGATGGGCGATGACTCCGGTCAGTCGCGCCAGATGATGGACGACTTCCGGGGGAGCGGGCTCTCTCATCTCTGCAGCGCCTCGGGCCAGAACGTGGCGTACCTGATGGCGGCGGCCGGCCCGTTGTTGCGCAGGCTCACCCCGTCAGGACGGCTCGCCGCCTCCTTGGGTGTGATCGTGATGTTCGTGTTCCTCACGCGCGGCGAGCCGTCGGTGCTGCGCGCCGCAACGATGGCCGTCGTCGCCGCTCTCAACCTGCACGGTGGGCGTCCCTCGAACGGCAGGGTGGTGCTTGCCACCGCGGTCTCCGTGCTGCTTGTGGTCGACCCGATGCTGGCCTTCAGCGTGGGGTTCATGCTGTCGGTCGGGGCCACCGCCGGGCTCGCGTGGCTGTCGCAGCCGCTCGCACATCGGCTCGGTGTGCCGCCAGTGATCGCCGCCACACTCGCCGCACAGCTCGGCACGCTTCCCGTGGCACTCGCGGTGTTCGGTCGTGTGCCGTTCGTGTCGGTTCTCACGAATCCGCTCGCGGTGCCGGTGGCGGGGGCGGTGATGCTGGTGGGCCTGCCCGCGGCGGCGGTGGCCGCGGTTCTGCCCGCTCCGGTCGGTGACTTGGTGTGCGCGGCCCTCACCGTTCCGGTGCGCTTCGTCGCGGCCGTGGCATCCGCCGGTGCCGCGGCCGATCCCCGGGGGAGCATCGCCGCGGTCGCTTGGTGTGTTCTCCTTGCCGTGGCCGTCGTCCGCTGGCGTCGACGCACTCATGTGGGAAGGTAGGGGCATGGCCGTCTGGGTGATCACCGGTGAGGAGGCGCTCGCGGGCCTCGAGCTCACCTCGCTCGTCGACCGCCTGGTGGGTGACAACGAA
>JBJTFB010000079.1:0-13066 GCA_046093205.1 Acidimicrobiales bacterium | reverse complement strand
CGACTGCCGCGAAGATCGGCGTCACCACAGCGGGTCAGCCGGGTGGTGCGGGCCGCATGGGCTTGCCCAGCAGCACGAGCGGCGCGGGCGTGAAGGTGTTCGGGGTGTGGAAGACCGGTGACGGCGACGCCCCGAAGGGTGTGGACACCGACAAGGACGGTCTGCCGAACACGTTGGACCTCGACGACGACAACGACTCCAAGATCGACCTCGTGGATGATTCCAATCCATCGAAGGCGGTCACCACCGGATCGTTGCTGTTCCTCGACATCTCGAAGACGATCAACCTGCACGCGGGAATGGACGAGACCAGCATGCAGGCGGCCATCGACGCCGTGTTCAAGTCGAACAACAACTTCTGGATCGGCATCAACATGAACACCGGCGGCAACGGGACACCGGACGGGGTGCACATCTCGTGTGCAGCAGATGTCAAGTGGTGCGCGACTGGCTCCCCGGCCACCCTGTTCGGCTCGGGGAACATGAATGGTTCGACAGCCCAGAAGTGGAGTGACAAGACATCTGACGGTTTTTCGATGGCCATCCCGCGCGGTGACGGACCGAACTGTGACGACTCTGCTGCGGGGTCGATGCCCGGAGGCGCGTGCTCGAATGTGGCCACCACCAACTTCAACCGTCAGTTCATCCCGCAGCTGCCGAGCGCCGATGTGCAACCCGGAAGCCTCTTCACACTGAACCTCACCAAGGGTGGGAAGGTGGCGAGCAGTGTGGCAGGAACCCTCTCGCCGTACTTCGCGAGCATCCCCGCTCTCAAGGAGGTCGAGGTGAACGGGCAGGTCAAGAACATCGACTACGCACTGAAGTCGTTGAACGGCCCTGCGGCAAGCCTCGGCACGAGAGACAACCCCATCGTGGTGCCGGCCTCGAACAAGACGATTAAGCTCACGTTCTGGCGTCCACAGCGCTCGGGCGTCACCGATGCCGGTGAGGGCCGTTACCTCGACATGGGCGGGCTCCGTTACGGCTTCTACATCGGCGTCAACAGGGTGTGCGACTCCGGATCGGTCACTCCGGTGTCGGCGACCCTCACAAGTTCCCCCGTGGGCGGGGACTTCGGCCACATCCCGCTGGTCGATTCCGCGAAGGATTCCGTGCCGAACAAGGCGAACACATTGACCTTCTCCGTTGACCTGTCGAAGTGCGAGGGCAACGGGGCCGCGGCCATCGGGAACCAGCCCCAGATGGTCACCCTCATCGCGTCGTCACCGGGCAATGCGGGTGTGAAGGCGTACCAGGACTTCTTCGTCAAACTGGGCTGAGAGGCCCGGGAACCCGGGGCTTTCGGTTTCGTTAGTCTCCGTCGCATGGCTGGTGCGTAACGGGGGAGGCCATGGCGAGAAGGGGTCCATTGTGGTTCGGTCTGGCCGCGGCCTCGGTTGTCGCGGTGCTGCCGCTCGGGGCGCCCCTCGATGCTGCTGATGCATCTGTCACGATCACGGGCTCCACGCCCCAGAACTACACGGTTCTGCTTGTTTCTCACAACGGTGACTCGACTGTCGTCCCCGGCGGGAAGTTCAGGCTGAAGGTCACGAAGACGCGTGCGACCGGTGCCTCGCTGCACCTCGTGACGAAGTCGGGGTCCTATGCAGGGCCGGTAGTGCTCCAGTTCGACAAGAAGAAGGGCACCGCAAACACTCAGTTGTCGGGGAAGTCCGGCGACGTGGGCAGGATCGCGATGCTGACGGGCTATTCAGTGGCCGCAGCCAAGAAGACAACCGCCATCCAGACAAGAATAACAATCAACGTGACCTCCAGAGGAAAACCGGCCGGTGCGGGAACGCTGGGTCTCACTCCCACCGTGTCGGGCGGTTCGGTCCGGAAGGTTTCTGTATCGACGGCTGATGACGACAGACCACCCGGTGAGGACACGGACAAGGACGGCATCCCGAACACAATTGACCTTGATGACGACGCAGACGGTCGACTGGACATAGTCGATGCCTCGAACCCGTCGAAGAGCGCGTTGACCACTCGGTCGATCATGTTCCTTGACATCTCGAAGACGATCAACCTGCACGCCGGCATGACGGAGACCGACATGCAGTCATCGCTTGACGCAGTCCTGCAGAGCAACAACAACTTCTCCATCCACATCAGGCTGCCGTTTGTTGCGGACCCGGCCCAGCGGCCCGACGGCGTTCATGTGTCGTGTGCGGCGGAAGTGAAGTGGTGCGCACCGGGGACGCCGGCAACACTCTTCGGCGGGGGAATACTCCCTGACGCAAACGGCAAGCCCGGCCCGGTGACCAAGTGGGTGGACATGAAGGCGGACGGGTTCCCTCTGTCGCTCCCGTTCGGTAGTGGACCAAACTGTGATGCGACTGTCGGGCTCCCGACGATGACGAGCGCAAACCCGGCGTGCAAACCGCCCTACGTCGCACTCTCGAGACAGATCATTCCGCAGCTGCCGAGCGCAGATGTGAAGGCCGGCGGACTGTTCACCGTCAACTTCACCCGTTCGGGTCGTGTTGCCCGCAGCATCACGGGCACCCTGGCGCCGTATTTCACGAGCGTTCCCGCCGTGAAAGAGGTGCTGAGCAACGGTCAGACCCGGGCCGTGGACTATGCCCTGAAGGGCTTCGGCGTGGACCCGAAACTCGGGGAGCCACCCACCGAGATCAACACGCGGATCGGCGCCTACGGAACAAAGAAGAACCCGTTCCTGCTGGGTGCGGACCGCACGCTGACCGTCACGTTCTGGAGGCCCCAACGCTCCGGTGTCACGCAGGCAGGGGAGGGCCGGTATGTCGACATGGGAGGACTGAGGTACGGCTTCCACGTGCACAACGAGGTCACCAACAACTCGTGCCCCGCCGATGCGTACTCGGGCCTCTCATCCGGGCTCACGAACCAACCAACCGGGGCCCTGAACCCCGTCACGCCGTTGCTGGACGCCTCACGTGACTCTGTTCCGGACAGGTCCGTGACCATCTCTTTCACTGTCGACCTCTCACGGTGCGTGGGGGGTGCGGACATCGGCACCACATCCCAGCTTGTCTCGCTCATCGCGAGTTCACCTTCGAACGGTGATGCGCAGGCGTACCAGGACTTCTACCTCAAGCTCGGTTAGCCATCCCGCGTCTCAGCGGGAGAGCACGGGGGTCCGTGTCACAGACTCCACGGCACGGATGATTGCGCGGTCCTTCGTGCGGGCGCCACCCGTGAAGAGCTCGCGCATGTTGCGGTCGAGGCGGCTGTCGTCGGGGCCGGACTCGTGCAGCCGGTACGTGTTGAACGCCTGGAACACACCGAGTCCGCTGCCGGTCCACGGCGTGCAGCGGGGGTCGGAGCGCCACAGCTCGTCGAGGCGGGCCCGCTTGTTCTCCAGCCGTGCCTGCACACGGGGGAGCGACCCCTTCTTGATCGGAACGAGCCGTTCCACGATCTGCTGCCACTGCTCGTCAGTGACTGTGACGTCGGCGAGGTTGTCGAAGAGGTCGACGAGACCCTGGCCGGATGCCACGAGGATGCCGAGGGTCTCGCGCACCTGCTCGAGTCTCATCATCCTGCTGCCCATGGTATGGCGCACCCGGTACGCGGGCCCCTTCTCGCCCAACGCGGCAGCGAGCGTGTTGTCGCACACCACCACGGTGCCGACGAACTTGTAGGTGGTGGACAGCCGGCCGTCGTGGCTGCTCGCAACCAGCAGCCTCGGCCGCAGCTCCATGCCGCTGCGGGACGTGACGTTCTCGGGTCGCTCCACCGTCACCCATGCACCTCCGCCACCGCGCAGGAGACCTGCCGATCCGATGTGGAGCGCGTCGTTCTCGAGGAGGACGTTCTCCCGGTTCAACAACCACTCCTGGTACTGGTGGATCACGTAGGTCTTCCTGGCCACCTGGAACACCCGGCCGGTGTCGCTGTGGACGATGGCGTTGTACCGGGTGTCGGCGTGGTGCGTGCCGTCCTCGCCCACCACGAGGATGGGCCGCTTCTCCGCCGTCCAGGAGAACACCCGCCGCTCGACGTCCTCACGGGGGACCGGGCCGGGGTACACGGTGGGCTCGCCGCCCTGCATGTCAGCCCGGAACCACCAGGGCATGCCGTTGTTCTCGGTGAACCCCACGAGGATCCACTCATTCAGCCACTTGGCGGTCTCTGTCGACATCGTTTCTGTCCTTATCTTCCGTGTGTTTCCGGCAGGTGGGGCTCGTTGGGAGGACTTATCCCCGTACCCGAGCGACCACTTATCTACACCAGTATATGGTAGTAGAAATATAGTAGCAAGTTTCTAACAACGATTTTTTCAACCCCTGTATGTGCCACACGGCGGCCGGGGAAAACACCCCCGATTTCTGGGGCCGGACGGACGGCCGCACCGTTCCAGAAACTCTTACCCCCCTCTGGTCCAATCAGCAGTCCCAACACGAGAGGCACAGATGCTCCAGGACACCACCCAGTTCGACGTCGAGACCGAGGACGACGAGGACCTCGACGAGCTGTACGAGGACTTCGGCCCCCGGGTTCCCCTCACGCCGGAGGACCACATGATGCACAACCTGGCGGAGGTGATCAGCGACGGGGTGATCTTCTGGGTGTTCCACGACGAGGAGGTCGTCGACCGTGACGTGGCCTTCGACGTCAGTCTCGAGACCTTCCCGCTTGCCCAGTACCTGCTGGACGCGATGGAGTGCACCATCGAGGAGATCGTGTCCGACAAGGAGTGCGTGGTTCGCCTCAGGATCCCCGCCGACGTGACCTCGTTCCTCAAGGGTGACTTTCTCTCCGACCTCACGTCCTGACTCGGCCGCGGAACGTTGCGCCTAGTGTCGGTGGTGCCGACGGGAGGTGGCGCCATGGGGGACCTGGTGAGGTCGGAGCGCAGCGGTGACACCGTCACCGTGACCCTGTGCAACCCGGCGAAGCGCAACGCACTGTCCATCGGCGTGCTGCGCGAGCTCATCGATGCACTGGGGGCCGCGGGGGAGAGCGACGCCACCGGCATCGTGCTGGCCGCGGAGGGTCCGGTGTTCTCGGCCGGCCACAACTTCGGCGAGATGCGCGGTGCCTCGTATGCCGATGCACACGAGCTCTTCACCGTGTGCAGCACGTTGATGCAGATGATGCACACGCTGCCCCAACCCGTGATTGCGCGCGTCCATGCTCTTGCCACCGCCGCCGGCTGTCAGCTGGTGGCCTCGTGCGACCTCGCGGTGGCCGCACGCTCGGCGGGTTTCGCGATCCCCGGCGGCAAGGGCGGGCTCTTCTGCCACACGCCGCTCGTGGCCGTTGCACGCAGCATGCCGCGCAAGTTCGCCCTCGAGATGGCGATGACCGGCGATGCCATCGATGCCGACACCGCCCACCGCTGGGGCCTCGTGAACCGGGTGGTGGATGACGAACATCTCGACGAAGCCGTGCGCGAACTTCTCGGCCGCGCCACCCGCGGGTCGGCGTGGTCAAAGGCACTCGGCAAGAAGACCTTCTACGAGCAGGTCGGCATGGACGAGCCCGATGCCTACGTGTTCGCCTCGGCGGTGATGGCGGAGGCCGTCACGGGACCGGCCGCACAGGAGGGCATCGCCGCCTTCCTCGAGAAGCGGGAGCCGCGCTTCCCTCAATAGCGCTTCCCGCTGGCGCGGCCTCGTCATCGCGCCGGAAGTGCGGTAGGAAATAGGTGTGAGCACGGCCGCCCCCCATCAGACGGGCACCGCCCCGCAGGACCTTGCGGAGGTGGAGCTGTCCCTGCAGGGAATGACGTGTGCCGCGTGCGCGAACCGCATCGAGAAGGCGCTGAACAAGGTGGACGGCGTCGAGGCCGCCGTGAACTACGCGACCGAGACCGCGATGGTTGCCTTCACCCGCTCCACCGTCACCGAACAGCGCCTGGTGGAGGCCGTGCGCGCTGCCGGGTACGACGCGCATGTGATGGAGGACGAACCGGTCGACGACGACCTCGATGACAGGTTGCGCGCGCTGCGCATGCGCCTCGGCGTGGCCGTGGGGCTCGCACTGCCGGTGGCGCTGCTGTCGATGTTGCCCGCGTTCCAGTTCGACGGTTGGCAGTGGTGGGCGTTCGCACTGAGCACGCCGGTGGCCACGTGGGCTGCGTGGCCGTTCCACCGTGTGGCAGCGGTGAACCTGCGCCACGGAACCTCGAACATGGACACCCTGATCTCCGTCGGTGTGATCGCGGCGATGGCCTGGAGCATCTGGGCCCTGGTGTGGGGCGGTGCCGAGCACGTGTCGATGGCCGGTATGTCGATGTCGCACTCTGACGGTGCGCACGTGTACTTCGAGGTTGCCGCCACGGTGACCGCGTTCATTCTCGCCGGCCGCTACCTCGAGACGCGCGCGAAGCACACGGCCGGCAGTGCGCTGCGGTCGCTGCTCGCACTCGGCGCACGGCATGCAACGGTGCTGCGCGACGGTGCGGAGACGCACATCCCGGCCTCGGTGGTGCGCATGGACGACATCGTGGTGGTGCGACCGGGGGAGAAGATCGCGGTCGACGGTGTGGTGGAGGACGGAGCCTCCGCCGTTGATGCAAGCACCATCACCGGGGAGAGCGTGCCGGTGGAGGTGTCACCGGGGTCGGTGGTCACCGCGGCCACCGTGAACCTGAACGGACGCCTGCTGGTGCGCCCCACCCGCATCGGTTCGGAGACGACGTTCGCGCGCATGGCGAGGATGGTGCGCGAGGCGCAGGCCACGAAGGCCCCGGTGCAGCGAGTGGCCGACCGTGTGAGTGCGGTGTTCGTGCCCGTGGTGATGGTGATCTCGCTCGCCACGCTGGTGGTGGGGATGATTGTCGGCCGCAGCACGGACTCCGCCTTCAGTGCGGCCGTGGCCGTTCTCATCATCGCGTGCCCGTGTGCACTCGGTCTCGCCACACCCACCGCATTGATGGTGGGCAGCGGTCGCGCCGCGCAGATGGGCATCGTGATCCGCGGCATCGACGTGCTGCAGAGCACGCGCCGCATCGACACCGTCGTGCTCGACAAGACCGGCACCGTCACCGCCGGCCGCATGACCCTGGTGGACGTGGTGTGCGCACCCGGCGCCGTGCGTGCCGATGCGTTGCGCCTCGGCGGTGCGGTGGAGCAGGGCAGCGAGCACCCGATCGGGCGCGCCGTTGCCGAGGCAGCCGCACACGAGACGCCCGTACTGCCCCAGCCCGAGGGGTTCGCGGCGCTCGTGGGTGCGGGGGCAATCGCCCGGGTGGACGGAATCGAGGTCACCGTGGGCCGCGAGGAACTCGCGCGCGAACGCGGCATGCACATCGCACCCGAGCTCACGGCAGCGCTCGGGGCCGCACGCGACCTCGGCCACACAGCCGTGGTGGTGGGCTGGGAGGCCCTCGCCCGCGCCGTGTTCGTGGTGGCCGACCAGCCGAAGCCGTCCAGCTCATCGGCGGTGGCGGAGCTGAAGTCGATGGGTCTCGCCCCGGTTCTTCTCACCGGCGACAACGAGCGCACGGCTCGCGCCGTGGCCGTGCAGGTGGGCATCGACACCGATGAGCACCATCTGTATGCGGGTGTGATGCCCGAGGACAAGGTGTCGGTGGTGCGCGGCCTGCAGGAGCGCGGGTACGCGGTTGCGATGGTGGGCGACGGGGTGAACGACGCGGCCGCGCTCGCGCAGGCCGACGTGGGCATCGCCATGGGCGGCGGCACCGACGTGGCCATGCAGGCGAGCGACCTCACCATCGTGAGCGGCGACCTGCGCCTCGTGGCCGATGCCATCCGGCTGTCACGGGCCACGCTGCGCACCATCAAGGCGAACGTGTTCTGGGCGTTCGCCTACAACGTGGCCGCCATCCCACTGGCTGCCGCGGGGATGATGAACCCGATGTGGGCCGGGCTCGCCATGGCCTCGTCGTCGGTGTTCGTGGTGACGAACTCGCTGCGTCTGCGGCGCGTGCGTCTCACGCACTGACCTGACCGCTCTCATCCCGCGGTGTCGCCAGCGAGCGCGCGGCGCACCGCATCCACCGCCGCCGCGCGCCGGTTGCGGATGGTGCGCGCCGACCACCCCGAGTCCAGCGCGATCTGTGCGGTGGTCTCGCCGGCTGCGAGCCGCCGCAGCAACGCCACGTGGTCGGGCTCCACCCCGAGTGACTCCGCGTCCTCCAGCACGCCGGCGAGCTCGAGGTCGACCGCCGGGTCGGCATCGGTCTCCTCCCACCGCACCGCCGACACGTGGTCCACCGTCACCTCGGTCACGCGGCGCCTCCGAACAGGCGCCACGAACGCGCGGTACTGGCTGTCGAGCACGATGTTCGCGGCCACCTTCACGGGCCGCCGCTCTGCCGGGTAGTTGCGCAGCGTCTCCCACGCGCTCGCCAGCACCTCGTCGATGGCGGCAGCAGTGCCGCCGGGGTGGATGGCACCGCGACGCCTGGCCACCGCCACGAGGGCGGGCAGCAGGCGCTGCAGCACCGCACGCGCCGCCACTGCTTCGGTGCGGGCCAGCACGGCGAGATGCCAGAGGATGTGGTCGCCGTTCGAGTCGTCGACCGCACGGCCGAACCCTGCGGCCACCAGCAGCTCGTCGAGGTGGGTGAACTGCACCGGCACGAGCCGCCACGAGTTCACGGTGGCGAGCACGGAGGGCCGGGTGGCCATTGCGTCCCACTCGTCCACCAGGCTGCGGCATGGGCCGTCGTTCGTGCGTACCCGCACCAACGGGAAGGTGGTCCTGTTCACCTCCGGCGTTCGGCGATGGGCGGGGTGGTCGCACGGGGCGCCTCCCATGGACGGGGGACCGGCAATGGTTGCGTGTGTCATGGCCGGGACGGTGCGCAACACCCCCCACCCGGGGTCTGGCCCGTGGTCTCACCCGACCGTTCACCCGCGTGCCCACGGCGCAATAACGTGCCGTCATGCGCATCACGCTCCCGTCAGGAACACCCGCAGAGATCCACCGCGTGGAGAACCCGCGCATGGGTCTCGTCATCTGTCCCGACATCTGGGGGCTGCGTCCGCTCTTTGACGACCTCGTGCGTGACCTCGCCGAGCGCTGGCAGATGTCGGTGATCGCGGTGGAGCCGTTCCCCGGGCTCGATCTCCCCGAGGGTGACATGGCACCCCGAGCCGCTGCCATCCCCGCGCTGCGCGACGACGACAACCTGCGCGACCTCGAGCAGGCCGCCGACGAACTCGGCACCGCGGTGACCGGCGTGATGGGCTTCTGTCTCGGCGGGATGTACTGCTTCAAGGCCGCGCGCAGCGACCGCTTCGCGCGCTTCGTGCCGTTCTACGGGATGATCACGATCCCCGAGGGGTGGCGCAGCGCCACGCAGGGGGAGCCGCTCGGGCACCTCATCTCGGGGAATGCCGAGAGCGTGCTCGCCATCCTCGGAGGGCAGGACCCCTACACGCCACTCGCCGACATCGACCAGCTGCGCTCCACCGGCGCGGTGTGCGTGGTGTACCCCGAGGCCGAGCACGGCTTCGCGCACGACGCATCACGTGCGTCGCACCGCGCCGATGACGCAGCCGATGCGTTCAGGCGTGCGGAGGAGTGGCTGCTCGACGCGCTCGGGTGACGGGGCGTCGGTTCAGCGCGAGCGCTGCTCGAGCGACTCGCGCTTCTTGATCACGTAGCGGCGCTCGTTCTGCTCCAGCCAGCCGAGCTTGATGAAGCTGGCGATGGCCTTGTTCACGCGCTCGCGCGAGGCACCCACCATCCCGGCGAGTTCCTCCTGCGTGACGGGGAGCGTGAACTCGTCATTGCCGTCCGACAGCATGAGCAGGCGCTTCGCCGTGCGGCCGGTGACATCAAGGAACACGCTGTCAGCGAGGGAGTTGTCCATTGAGCGGAGGCGACGCGACAGCATGCGCACCACATTCCACATCAGTGACGGGTGCGCCTCGAGCTGCGCGAGGACCGCGGCATAGGGGATCTCGAGGACGGTGGATGCCTCGATGGCACGCGCACCGGCCGAACGCGGCCCCTTGTCGAGCATGCCCATCTCGCCGAAGAGGTCACCCTCGTCCATGAGCGCCACCACGCTCTCGCGGTGGTCGAACGGGCGGTTGCCGATGGCGATCGCGATGCGACCGGTCAGCACGATGAAGAGGCTGTCGGGGTCGTCACCCTCGTCGAACACGACGTCGCCGCGCACGAGTGTCTTCACACGTCCGGAGGTGCCCACTGCGGTCAGAACGTTCTGGGGTGCGCCGATGAAGATGTCGGTTTCGCCGAGGACCTGTTCGTGTGCCATATCTCCGAGACGGTACTACCCTGCGCCCATGCCCGAAAACGAGAAGGTCTGGACGATCGTCGTGGCCGCGGGATCGGGTCTCAGGTTCGGCAGTGCCAAACAGTTCGCCCGTCTGGGGAACCGCAGGGTGGTCGACTGGGCGGTCGACGAGGCCGGGCATCACTCCCTCGGGGTCGTGGTGGTGGTGCCGAAGGGTTCCACCGGCACCGAACAACTGCCGCCCGGCGTCCTCACGGTGGAGGGCGGTGCGACGCGCAGCGAATCGGTGCGGCACGGTCTCGCGGTGGTGCCGGATGAGGCCACCAGCATCGTGGTGCACGACGCGGCGCGGCCGTTCGCGAGCGGCGAGATGTTCCGGCGTGTCATCGGTGCGGTGGTGGACGGCGCCGATGCCGCGGTGCCGGGCATACCCGTGACCGACACCATCAAGCAGGTGAACGAATCCGACGTGGTGGTCTCCACCCCGCGCCGCGAGACGCTGCGAGCGGTGCAGACCCCGCAGGCATTCCGTGCGTCCGCGCTGCGCCGCGCGCATTCCTCGGGGGCCGAGGGTACCGACGACGCGATGCTGGTGGAGCACATGGGTCTCGAGGTGCGCGGGGTCGACGGCGACCACGTGAACCGCAAGATCACCGAGACCGACGACCTCGAGTGGGCGCAGGCGCACGCCGCCGCCCTCACCGCAACAGAGGCATAGACGACCATGGCAACCGAGATGCGCGTGGGGCAGGGGTTCGACATCCACCGATTCGACGACGGGTCGACCGCCGGCCGTGTGCTGGTGCTCGGCGGTGTCGCATTCCCCGGTGAACGCGCACTCGCCGGCCACAGCGATGCCGATGTGGTCGCCCACGCGGTGGCGGACGCGGTTCTCGGTGCCGCCGGCCTCGGCGACATCGGCATCCACTACCCCGACACCGATCCCGCATGGAAGGGTGCCGATTCCCTGCGCATCCTCGCTGATGCCGCGGCGAAGGTGCGCGCCGCCGGCTGGGTCATCGCGAACGCGGACTGCAGCGTGGTGTGCGAGTCACCCAAGATCGCTCCCGTGCGCGAGCAGATGGTGTCGAACCTGTCCGGCGCGCTCGGCGCACCGGTGTCGGTGAAGGGACGCCGTGCCGAGGGTCTCGGCGCGATCGGTCGCAGCGAGGGCATCATGTGTCTCGCCACCGCACTGCTCACGAGGGAGAACTGAACATGGCCGCTCGCAGGGACTCACGCGCAGGCAGGCCCGGACGCGCGGCACCGCGCTCCGGGGCCGGACGGGGCCGCGCGACCGGAGGTGCACGTTCGACGGGCGGCACCCGTTCGTCCGGTGGCACTCGTTCGTCGGGCGGTCGCCAGGGTGCGGGCCGCACCGCCGGTGACAGGCCCGGCCGCGACAAGCCACGCGACAAGGGTCTCGGTGGGGAGCAGGTGGAGGGCCGTCAGGCGGTTCGCGAGCTGTTGATCGGGAACAAGCGCCGTGTGCGAGAGATCTGGATGGCAGCCGACATCGACAGCGCGCCGATCATCGAGGACATCGAGCAGCTCGCGTCCGTGCGCAGGGTGACCGTGCAGGAGGTCGCCCGCAAGAAGCTGGAGGAGCGCGCACGCAGCGAGGCACCCCAGGGGATCATCGCGTTCGCCGACCCCATCCCCGAGGCCGACTTCGGCGACATGCTGGGCGGCACCAACGGCAGGCCACCGTTCCTCGTGGCGGTCGACGGTGTCACCGACCCAGGCAACCTCGGCGCGTTGCTGCGCTGCTGCGACGGTGCCGGTGTGTCGGGAGTGCTGCTGCCGCGGCACCGCGCGGTGCACGTGACACCCACGGTGGCCAAGGCATCGGCAGGTGCGGTGGAGCACGTGCCGATGACGCTCGTGTCGGGCCTGCCTACAGCCATCAAGCAGATGCGCGACAGGGGCATCTGGGTGGTCGGCCTCGATGACTCGGGCCGCGACACGATCTTCGACATCGGACGTTTCGCCGGCGAGGGCATCTGCGTGGTGCTCGGCGCCGAGGGAGCCGGACTGTCACGACTCGTGCGTGAGCGCTGCGACACCGTGGTGAGCATCCCCATGCTCGGCCAGGTGTCGTCGCTGAACGTGTCCGCGGCGGCCGCCCTCGCGGTGTACGAAGTGGCACGTGCCCGCATGACCGGCCGCGAATAGGCTGTCGTCACCCGCCGAATTAGCTCAGTGGTAGAGCAACCGCCTTGTAAGCGGTAGGTCGTGGGTTCAATCCCCACATTCGGCTCCAATCGGTAGTCCCGGCGGTGCCGTGTAGCCCAAGAAATAACGGGGTTTCGTCCGAGTAGTCCGACCCGGGGGGAGGGTTCCGAGGGTCGGCGTGTCCTTCGCGTGTCCTTTTCCGGACCCTGAATGGGGGTCGCCTAATCTTTCCGTGATGGAGATTCTTCTCGGGATAGGCGGATTCATTGTGGCGGCCGTTGTGCGTTACTGGGTCAAGAAACTGTGGAGCCGAGGATTGAGCGGAGCTGCTGAGATGCCATCAGGATTCGAGGACCGAACCCGTTAGGCGTTGTCGTGGGCCTTCTCTGCGGCCCCTAGAACCGTCGCCCAAGTGTCCGCCGCCGCCCGGTCCGCCGACGGCATCCGGGCCACATAGATGTCCGCCGTCGTCGCGACTGAGGTGTGCCCGAGCCGCCGGGAGACCACATGAACGGGCACCCCGTGGTCGAACATGAGTGTCGCGTGAGTGTGCCGGGCATCATGGAGCCGGATGACCCGGAGGCCTGCGTCCCGTGCGACCTGTTGGAATCGTCGCGTCAGCTTCGCCGGGCGTATCGGGGAGCCGTCGAGGTCGGTTGCCACGAGGTCCGAGGTCCACCCTCCGAGCCTCTCTGCGGCCTCGTCCTGCGCGTTCTTCAGCAC
>JBJTFB010000078.1:0-3106 GCA_046093205.1 Acidimicrobiales bacterium | reverse complement strand
GTGGGGGCGAGGTCGGCGTTCGGCTGGGTCGTGACCGTGACCCCGTCGGCCACGATGAACGTGGACGTGAGTGGCTCCAGGTCGCCGGTGGTGGTGGTGCCCTCGACCGTGACCGACCACTCGCCGGGCGCCAGCAACTTCATGCCCGTCTCCTCCGAGAGCAGTGCGGCGCCGGGACGTGTGACCGGCACGAACACCTTGAACCCGTTGAAGGCGGTGTTCGCGGGCACGAGAGACACGGTGAAGTTCTGGATACGTGCCGGCCCGAACAGCTCCACGAGCATCCTGTTCGCACCGACATTCCCCGGGGTGAGCGAGAGCCGTACACGGAAGTCGTCGCTGCCGGTCATGTCACGCACCACCGCGTACTGCTCCTTCGGGCCCTTGTCCCGGGGAACCACGTACGGGGGCCGCATCGACATCAGGATGCTGGAGAACGCGAGCACCAGCACGCTGAGTGCGAGCTCGACACCCACCGGCCTCTTCAGCACGTGCACTGCGCGCTGGTTGAGGGCCTTCGCCTTCCGCAGGCGCCCCGACACCCAGTTCCGAACCGCGGCGCTTACGAAGAGGAGAAGTCCCACCACGAGCACCTTCAGCAGCACCATCCGCCCGTGACCGCTGTTCACGAGACTGAGACCGTCGAGACGCCACACCTGCACGGCGCCGCTCACGATGATCACCACCGACACCGGCGTGGCGATGCGGTGCCAGCCGTGCAGGGCGTGCACAAGATCCTCCTCACCCGGTCCGTAGAGCACCACGCGCCAGATGATCGCGACCGCCCCGACGAACAGCATCACGAACGCCATGTGCACGATGCCCATCACCACCCCGATCGCGAGACTGCGACCCGACATGCGGTCGAAGCCGAATGACATCGCGAGAAGAACCAGTGCCGCGGTGGACTGCGGGACGTTCGTCGGCTCGAAGATGCGTGCAGGAATCCACGAGAAGTAGACGAGAGCCCCGACAGCAACGAGACGCAGGAGCAGGGTGCGGCCCTCGTTGAAGTCGAGCAGTGAGAACCACGACGTCGGCAGGAACGACGACCCGAGCCCGCGCCCCGTCTCGGCTGCCGTCACGAGGGACACTTGGAGAGCCACCGATGCCGTCGCCGCAACGGACACGATCCGGAAGTACCGCTCCGCGATGCCGTACTCCACACCCTCCACCCACACGAACCGCACGAAGAGCAGGCCACCGAAGAGTGCGCTCACCGTGAGGAAGGCAAGCAGGCGGGCAAGGCCCACCGGGCCACCGAGCCTCGGTGCGGCGCGTTCGACCGTTGTTCCGTCGGTCCCTGCCGGGACGGTTGTCTGGCCCGGCTGACCTGGGGCCGGTGTGGTGGTGGGCTGGGTGAGCGACTCGAACGAGAAGCTGCCGGCCGACGCATCGGAGAGCTTCCAGCTCACCGTGCATGTGCCGTTCGGTGGGACCTGCGTGAGTGCGGCAGACACGGTGAGTCCGTCGGTGCCGAGCTGCGGTGTGCCGAGACCCACGAGACGTCCCGAGCAGGTGAGCGCCAGACCCATCTGGGCGACCTGTTCCGCCGTTCCCGCCGGCTGAACGAACCTGAGCTGCAGTTGTGTCGGTGCGACGGTGATCACCTCGCCCGCGGCGGGACTGGATGATTCGAGAGTGTTCGTGCCCTCCGCGAGAGCGGGGGACGCACCGAAGACCGCGGCGCCGGCCGCACCGAGGCTCACGGCGCCGGCCGCGGCGAACAGACAGATCAGGAGACGGCGCATGAGCGTCAAAACGGTACTCAACATCGAGCGCCCGAGTGTCGTCATCGGGGCCTTGTCACGTCGGAACCGTGTGTCACGCGGTTGGTAGGGTCGATTCCGATGGCCACCCAGTCGCTCTACCGCCGTTTCCGGCCGCGGAAGTTCTCCGAGCTGTACGGGCAGGAACACGTGGTGCGTGCGCTGCGAAACGCCGTCATCAACGGTCGTGAGGGCCAGGCATACCTCTTCTCGGGGCCACGCGGCACGGGCAAGACAACCACTGCCCGCATCCTCGCGAAGGTGCTGAACTGTGCGGCACCGGCAGACGGCGAACCCTGCTGCGAATGCGACAGCTGCAGGGCAGTCGAGGCCGGGAACAGCTACGACGTTCTGGAACTCGACGCCGCGAGCAACAACGGTGTGGAGGAGGTGCGTGAGCTCATCGCCTCTGCGGCACTCACGAGCCCCGGCCGTCATCGTGTGTTCATCCTGGACGAGGCCCACATGCTGTCGCGTCCCGCCGAGGCCGCACTGCTGAAGACGCTGGAGGAACCACCGGAGCACGTGGTCTTCGTGCTTGCCACCACCGACCCCCAGAAGATCAGCGAGACCATCCGCAGCCGGGTGCAGCACCTGCAGTTCCACCTCCTGCCAGTGGAGGAACTCGAGAAGTACGTGCGCCACGTCGTTGCGTCCGCCGGTCTCGAGGTCGGCGACGACGACATCGATCTCGTGCTCCGTCAGGGTGGCGGCAGCGCCCGCGACACCCTGTCGGCCCTGGAGCTCGTGGTGTCCGGGGGTTCCGAACCCGAGGCTGTCCGTGCCACCGACGAGCTGATTGACGCACTCGTGGCGCGCGACCAGGCACGTGTGCTGGCGGCAGTGGCGTCCGCAGTGAACCTCGGCCGCGACCCACGCGGCCTTGCCGAGGACATCGTGCGCTCCATGCGCGACAGTTTCCTTGCCGTGCTGTCCCCCGACCTCGTGCAGCTGCCGGCCGACACCGTGCGCGACCTCGCCGCACGTGCGCGTTCGCTCGGGAACCGAACGGTCGTGCGCATCATGGAGGTGCTCGGCACCACCCTCGTGGAGATGAGACATGCACCCGACCCGCGCCTGCTCCTCGAGGTCGCACTGGTGCGCATCGCCATGCCCGACATCGACGACTCTGCCGACGTTCTCGCGGCACGCGTTGCCGCGCTCGAGGAGCGGGTGTCGAACATCGTCAGCTCGGGTGGCGTGCCGCTTGCGCCGGCACCGGTGAACGAGAGCACCGGCCGGGCACGCATCGGCGGCCGTGCCGCACCTACCGGAGGCACCGCTCGACCGGCTCCGGACGCACCGGCCGCGTCCCGAACGCCTGAGCCGGCATCACC
>JBJTFB010000077.1:0-2879 GCA_046093205.1 Acidimicrobiales bacterium | reverse complement strand
GCGCGCGGAGGGCCTCACCGTCGGCCACTTCCCCCAGTCGTTCGACATCAGCACCGTGGGCGGATGGGTGGCATGCCGCGGCGCGGGCCAGTACTCCACGCGGTACGGCAAGATCGAGGACATCGTGCACGGTCTCGAGGTCGTGACGGCCGACGGCACGGTCGTCCGCACGGGCGGTGCACCGGCCGCTGCGGTCGGGCCGGACCTCAACCAGTTGTTCCTCGGCAGCGAGGGAACGCTCGGTGTCATCACGCGCGTGTGGCTGCGTGCCCACCCCGTGGCGGAGGTCGAGCGCAGGGCGGCGTACTCGTTCGCGAACCTGTCGGACGGCTTCGAGGCATGCCGACGCGCCGTCCGCGCGGGGGCGACGCCGGCGGTGCTGCGGCTGTATGACGGCGCGGAGAGCAAGCGCTCGCACGGAGGTGACGGAACCGAGGCCGTGCTGCTCGTGCTGGACGAGGGGTCCGAGGCGGTCGTCGATGCGGCGATGACGACGGTGCACGACGCTGCCCTCGCGCTCGGCGCCCGCGTCCTCGATGACGGACTCGTCGAGAAGTGGATGCACCACCGCAACGACACGAGCGGCCTGCAGGCACTCACCCGCAAGGGCTACGTGGTCGACACCATGGAGGTCGCCGCGAACTGGGCGACGCTCGATGCCGTGGTGGAGCAGGTGGAGTCCGCGATGCTGTCGGTTCCCCATGCGCGGGCCGCCACGTGCCACCTCTCGCACAGCTACATCGAGGGTGCATGCGTGTACTTCACGTTCGCGGCGAACCCCCCGGCCGAGGAGTTCGAGGCCACGTACCTCGCGATGTGGGAACGCGGCCAGAACGCCGCGATCGCGGCCGGCGCCAGCCTCTCGCATCATCACGGCGTGGGTCTCAGCCGGGCGGGCTTCGTGCGGGCCGCGCTCGGGAACGGTCTCGACGTTCTCCGCGCGGTGAAGAGCGCACTCGACCCGCAGGGCATCCTGAACCCGGGGAAACTCGGACTGTGAGGGCACTCGTCATCGACATCGGCACGAGCGGCCTGCGCGCCGCGGTGGTGAACAACGATGCATCAGTGACCGACCTCCACCACGAGGAGTTCGCCCCGCAGTCACCGGCCGGCGGGCTCGTCGAGTTCGATGCGTCCGCCATGTATGACGCGGTGCTGCGGGTGTCGAACGCGGCAATGAACGACCGTCCCGTCGACTGCGTCGGCATCACGAACCAGCGGGCCTCGGCAATCGGGTGGCGCAGATCCACCGGGATGCCGATCGGGCCCTCCATCGGCTGGCAGGACCTCCGCACGGTTGGCGAGTGCATGATGGCGAGGGCCGAGCACGGCCTCGCCCTCGCACCGAACCAGTCCGCGACGAAGTTCGCATGGTTGCTCACGCACCATGTCGCCGACCCCGCGGCACGGGCCGACGACGACATCCTCTTCGGGACGGTGGAGACGTGGATCACCTGGCGTCTCTCGCGCGGGGCGGCCCACGTCACCGACCGCACGAACGCCGCCGTCACCGGACTCACCACAGCCTCGGGGACCGAATGGAACCCGTCCACGGTCTCGGTGCTCGGGCTTCATCTGCACCAGCTGCCCACCATCGTTCCCACCATGGGTCGTTGCGCCGACGCAGTGGATCTTCCCGGCGCGCCGCCCATCACGGCACTGGTCGGCGACCAACAGGCATCGATGGTCGGCCAGGGATGCATCTCCCCCGGCCGCGCGAAGATCACATTCGGCACGGGCGGGATGCTCGATCTCTACACCGGCACCACCCCGCCCGTCCACGGGAACCGCAGCGGCAACGGCACATTCCCCATCGTCGCCCACAGCGACGCGCACACCACTCACTACGGGGTGGAGGCCGTGATGCTGTCGGCGGGCACCAACATCGAGTGGCTGCGCGATGACATGGGTCTGATCGCATCGGCCGCCGACACCGACGCGATCGCGGCCTCGGTGCCGGACGCGGGCGGCGTCGTGTACGTGCCGGCACTTCTCGGGCTCGGTACGCCGCACTGGGACTACGGCGCACGCGGCACGATGCTCGGCATCACCCGCGGCACCACGCGCTCACACGTGGTTCGCGCCGTGCTCGAGGGTGTCGCACACCGGGGCGTAGACCTCATCGAGGCGGCAGAACGAGACTCCGGTCTCGACATCGGCACCGTCAGCATCGACGGCGGCATGAGCCGCAACTCCACGTTCGTGCAGGCCCTGGCCGACGCCGCGGGTCGGCCGGTCACCGTGTCACCCGTCACGGAGGCCACCACGCTCGGCGCGGGCCTTCTTGCCGCCGTCGCGGCGGGGCACTGGGGCGGTCTCCACGATGCGTGCGCGACCGTCGCGGGTCACCGCACCGTCGAGCCATTGGGCGAACCGGGCATCCCGAGGTCAGAATGGGCGCAGGCCGTGTCGCGTGCGCGGTCGTGGATACCTGGCCTGTCGGCACTGGACTTCTAGTGTTGGACGGCGTCAGAACCCGAGAGAACCAAAGGACACCCCTCGTGGACGAAACCACCCCGGAGATCACAGGCACCACCCACAGGACCCGCCGCGGTGTCCTCTCCTCGTTGCTCGCGGCAGGGGCGGCCGTCGTGGTCGCCTCACGTGCGTCGGCCGCCGAGGACGGCTCCGCGACGACCACCACCGCGCCTCCCCACCGCACCGATTCCGACATCCCGGTGATCAACTCGCTCATCGCCCGCGAGGCCGACATGGTCGCCACCTACGGGGCCGCGGTCGCCGGCGCCGGAGGGGACGACCTCGCCGCTCTCAAGTTGATCCACTCCCACCACCTCGCCTACGTGCAGGCACTCGCCGCGTACCTCGGTCGCGACGCCGTGGCCGCGCAGGGCACGGCACTCGCGCTCACCGGCAGCGGG
>JBJTFB010000076.1:0-4673 GCA_046093205.1 Acidimicrobiales bacterium | reverse complement strand
GGGCAACGCGACGCCCCCGAGTGACGCCGCCTCGGCGACGAAGCCACGCGCACCCGCCAGCCAGCCGTCGGGAACGTCCGTGAGATGACGGTGCTCGCGCCAGATCTCCCCGATCTCGGTGATGCACCGCCGGGCGTCATGGGCCGAGTATCGGTGGTTGCCGACCACGACCGGTGCATCGTCTGTCACGCCCGCGAGCCTACGCTCGCGTGGATGGCCCGGCCCGTTCCCACGCTTGATGCCGAGCGGGACCTGTTCGCCGCCGGCGCGCGCATGGTGGTGGGCATCGACGAGGTCGGCCGCGGCGCGATCGCCGGCCCGGTCACGGTGGGCGCCGTGGCTGTTGCACCGGGGTGCGGCAACTTCCCGGAGGGCCTTGCCGATTCCAAGTTGCTCACCCCTCGCCGCAGGGAGGCGATGGCGCCGCTCGTGCGGCAGTGGGCGCTCGCGAGCGCCACCGGCCGGGCGAGTGCGGCGGAGATAGACCGTCACGGCATCGTGTCCGCGCTCGGTCTCGCTGCGTCCCGCGCGCTCGCCGCCCTGGGTGTCGTGCCCGACGTGCTGCTCGTCGACGGCAACACCGCGTTCCTGCTGGAGGAACGGGGCGGACCGCGGGTGGTGCTGCGGGTGAAGGCCGATCAGGACTGTGCGTCCGTGGCGGCTGCCAGCGTGATCGCGAAGGTGGAACGTGACGCCGAGATGGTGGGCCTCCACGCGGAGCACCCTCACTACGGCTGGGACTCGAACAAGGGCTACGGCGCGGCCGTGCACACGGCGGCCATCAGGCAGCACGGCGTCACGGTTCATCACCGCACCAGCTGGAACCTCGGTGTGTGATCGCCGCAGGCGGCGGCGCCGGTACTACTTCTTCGGCGTGGACACCTTGATGTCGCGGAAGGGCGACACGGAGTCGATGCCGGGCTCCTTCGGGAGGCCGAGCACGCGCTCGCCGGTGATGTTGCGCATGACCTCGTCGGAACCGCCCGCGATGCGCAGGCCCGGCGTGCCGAGCACGAAGTTCGCCCACGCGTAGGTGCCCCACTCGCCGGAGTCGGCGATCAGCTTCGGCCCGAGCGTGTGCGAGAGGAACTTCACCAGCTTGGCCTGGTTGTTCACGAGGGCCATCTTGGTGATGGACATCTCGGGCCCGGGCAGCTGGCCGAGCTTGATCTTCGACTGTGCGCGGGCCACGTTCATCGAGGCGACCTGGTAGCCCATGATGAGATCGGCCAGCTGGATGCGCACGAGCGGGTCCTTGTCGAGGCCGTAGTGGGTGACCATCGCGCGGATGCGGGCGATCAGGTTCTTGTCGCCGGCGTTGCCCGAGCCGATGGAGGAGCGCTCGTTCATCAGCGTGGTGAGCGCAACGTTCCAGCCGTTGTTCACGTCGCCCAGACGGTGGTCGTCGGGCACGCGCACCTCGTTGAAGAAGATCTCGTTGAACGACGCGCCGCCGGTCATCTGCTTCAGCGGGCGGATGTCGACGTTGGGGTCCTTCATGTTCACGATGAACGCGGTGAGACCCTTGTGCTTGGGCATGTCCCAGTCGGTGCGGGTCATGATCTCGCCGATGTCGGAGTAGTGCGCACCGGTGGTCCACACCTTCTGCCCGGTGATGACCCACTCGTCGCCATCCTTCTCAGCCTTCGTGGTGAGCGAGGCGAGGTCGGAACCGGCACCCGGCTCGGAGAAGAGCTGGCATGCGATGAGGTCACCGCGCCATGCCTGGCGCACGTAGGAGTCGACCGCGTTCTTCGAGCCATGCGCATGGATGGTGGGGATCACCATGCCGAGCGAGATGCCGAACGCACTCTGGTCGGGGGTCTTGAAGAGCGCCTCGAGCGCGTTGTACGCGCGGTCGTAGGAGTTCGGCAGTGCACGGCCGCCCATCTCCTTCGGTCCGCCGATCCAGCCGAAGCCCGCGTCGAACTTCTTCTGGCGCCACACCTTGCCGGCCTCTGCGTTCTTCGCCTCCTCGGCGCGGTCCTTCTCGCGGTAGAAGTTGTCGGAGCCCTCGCCCCACACGAACGCCTTCTCCGCGGCGCGACGCTCCGCGTTTGCCTCGAGCCACTTGAGGGCCTCGTTCTGGAACTGCTCGAGAGAGATGTCGGCCATGGTGTTCTCCGTGATCCGTCGGGCGGCCGGGGGCAGCCGCATGGTGCCCGTACCGTACCCGCGGAACGGATTGATGGGCGAGACGGGAACCGCCCCGACTAGCGTTGGCCCCATGGGTCAACCCGTTGCCGTCGAGGAGAAGCCCGGGCACGCGCCCGCCGTGGTGCGGTTCGAGACCAACCGCTCCCTCACCGGCCAGGGTCATGAGTCCTTTGCCCGTGCCTCCGAGGCGCGCGGCACCCGTCCCGCCGCCGTGCTTGCTGCCCGCCTGTTCGGGTCCGGCCAGGTCTCCCGGGTGCACGTGTACGGCAACATCGTGACCGCCACCCTGGCCCCCGGTGCCACGCAGGCCGGTCTGGACGCGATCGTGCGCGACCTCTACCAGTACTGGAAGCCGGGCATGGAGCCGCCGTCGGTGGAGGAACTGATCGCCCAGATGCCCGCCGCTGCCGAACCCGCCCCGGCCGTTCCCGCCGCCGACGGCACACCCGGTCTCGACCCGCGGGTGCCCGCCCATCTCTGGGAGCGCAGCCGGCTCGGCCGTGAGCGCTGGTTCGCCAAGAAATCCTGAACCTCGCTCGCACCTGATCCCGGGCCCATGACAGGGGCGAACACGTGTTCGGTACAGTGCCGGCATGAGGCTGCCCGCAGGTGTCGAGACCGCCGCCCAACTTGCCGCACGGATCGGCCCGCACCGTGCGCTGCCCGTTGCGCAGGCACTCGCCCCGCTCCTGCCGGTGCGCGGTCTCGAGCGGGGCCTGGTGCATTCGGTGTGCGGAGACGGGGCTACGTCGCTCGTGTACGCGCTCGTCGCCGAGGCCACGGCCACCGGCGCGTGGTGCGCACTCGTCGACATGCCGCAGGCAGGCCTGCGTGCGGCCCACGAGTACGGGGTCGCGCTGCAGCGCACGGTGTGCATCGACACCGATCACTCGCCGTCATCGGTGGGTGCGGTGATCGGTGCGTTGGTGGAGGGCTTCGACATCGTGGTCGTGCGCGATCCCGCGTGCACCCCAGCCGATGCGCGCAAGGTCGCCTCGCGCGCGAAGGCGCAGGGGTCGGTGCTCGTGGTGCACGGGCGTTGGTCATCGTTCGCAGTGGATGTCGAGCTCGCTGTGCACACGCGTGCGTGGGGATTCTCCGTGCGTGCCACCGAGCGAACCGTCGAGGTCGAGGCCGCAGGGCGCCGTGTGCACGGGCCGCGGCGTGTGTCGTTGCTGCTGCCGTCGTCGGCGGGCCGCGCGGCCTCCGCATGATGCGCAGCGTCGTCGTCATCCATCCCGGGTGGGACGCCGTGCACGGCGGTCACGGCGCGGAGCACTCGTACCGCACCTACGAGCGTGTCGTGCGTGCGGTCACCACGGTGTCACCGTTGGTCGAGGTCGAGGATGCCGGCCGGCTCGTGTTCGCCGCCCGCGGTCCCTCGCGCTACTTCGGCGGCGAGCAGGCAGCCCTCGCCGCGGTGAGGGCTGCGGTGGCGGCCGCCGACGGCACCGCGTTCGGCATCGGTGCCGCGGGGTCACGGTTTGCCGCTGCAGCCGCGGCGATGGCGGCGGTGGGTGCCGGCCCCGTGTCGGTCGACGACCCGCACACCGCGGGTTTCATTGCACGGCTGCCCGTGCGTCTCCTGCACGACCTCGCCGGCATCCCGCACGACGTCACGGATCTCTTCGGTCGTCTGGGTCTGCACACCTGCGGCGCGGTGGCCGGACTGGGGGAGAGCGCGCTGATTGAGCGCTTCGGTCTCGACGGCCGGCGTGTGCACCGTCTCGTCACCGGCACCGACGAACGCATGCTCGACCCCGGTGCACCACCGCCCGACATCGTGCGTGCGGTCGACTTCGATGTGCCGCTCGTCGCAGTGCGCAACGTGGTGGCATCGTCACGCGGGTGCATCGACGACGCACTGCACGCTGTGGAGGCCACGGGTCGGCAGTGCGTGCGGATGCTGGTGGTCTGCGAGACCGACAACGCCGAGACCAACGAACGCATATGGACCGAACCACGCGGGCTCGACGCACCGGGCGTGGCCCGCAGGCTGTCGTGGCAGCTCGACGGGTGGCTCACGGCTCCTCCCGGTGTCGACGGGCCCTCCGGCACCGAGGACACGTCCGGGGTCGATGATGCAGTGTCGGCGGGGGTGGTGCGGGTGACCATCGCACCCCTCGAGTGCCGCGAGGTGCTGGTGGAGCAGCCGTTGCTGTGGGGAGGCAACAGGGAGAACGCGGAGCGTGCGGCCCGCGCCGTGAGCCTTGCCGTGGCCACCGGCGGCACACAGTCGGTCACGGTGCCGCAGTGGTCGGGCGGCCGTGACCTGTCTGGTGAGTACGAACGGATCCCCGTCGATCTCGTCGACCTGCGCGATGCGACAGCGGCAGAGGAGCGCGTCGACAGAGGCAGGGGAGTGCCGCGGCAGTGGCGTGGCGCCGTGCCCGCACCCTCGCCCGCGGTCGTGCACTCACCGCCGCGCGGTGCCGACGTGCTCGCTGCCGACGGTGTGCGTGTCACGGTCACCGGACGCCACGAACTGTCGGCAGCACCGGCCACGGTCGTGGTGG
>JBJTFB010000075.1:0-6714 GCA_046093205.1 Acidimicrobiales bacterium | reverse complement strand
GCCGCACCGGTCGCTGGTTCGGGTTCGAGCACTCGGGCATCGCCCCCGATGTCGTGACGTTCGCCAAGGGCATGGGTAACGGCATGCCCGTGGGTGCGGTGTGGGCGCGAACGGATGTTGCCGCGGTCATGGCACCCGGTGACCACGGTTCCACCTACAGCGGCACCGCTCTCGCGACGGCCGCGGTGAACGCGGTCATTGACGAGCTGGAACGCATCGATGCGTGCGCACTTGCTGTGCGCGCGGGTGGTCGTATCAGATCGGGCCTCGAGGGTGCGGCCGGGGTCGACCACGTGCGCGGCGAGGGTCTCCTGCTCGGCGTCGCTCTCACGGACGGCAGGGACGCGAACGCCGTTGCGGCGGATGCCCTCGCAGCCGGTCTCATCGTGAACGCCGTGAACGCCTCCACCATCCGGCTTGCCCCACCGCTGACGGTGTCGGATGCGGAGATCGACGAGGCCTGTGCGATTCTCGCCCGGATGTTGGCGTGACGGTGCTGCCGTGACCAGGCACCTGCTCGACATCACCGACCTCTCCGCGGGGGAGTTGCGGCACGTGATGGCGTTGTCCGTCGCGCCACCACGGCCGGTGCTCGCTGGATTCGGTGCGGCGCTCATCTTCGAGAAGCCCTCGAACCGCACTCGTCACTCGATGGAGATGGCGGTTGTCCAGCTCGGCGGGCACCCGGTGTACACACGCGGCGAGGAGATCGGGTTCGACACCCGCGAGACCGTCGAGGACGTCACGCGGATAATGGCCGGCTACCACGCGGTGCTGGCGGCACGCGTGTTCGACCACTCGACAGTGGCCCGGATGGCGGCATGCTCGGCCGTGCCGGTGGTGAACATGCTGTCCGACCGGAGCCATCCGCTCCAGGCCGTTGCCGACGTCATCACCATGCGCGGGCACGTGGGGCCGGTGGACACCCTGCGGGTGGCCTGGATCGGCGACTACAACAATGTTGCCCGTTCGCTGGCAGAAGCAGTCCTGATGCTCGGGGGGTCGATGTCGTTCGGGTGCCCGGATGGTTGCGGGCCCACCGGGGAGGAGTTGGGGCGGCTGTCGGCGGTCGCCCCGCGGGTGACGAGCTCGGCTGACCCCGCAGTCGCGGTCTCCGGGGCGCATGTCGTCCACACCGACACCTGGGTGTCCATGGGCCAGGAGGCAGAGGCACAGGAGCGCCGGTCCGTGTTCGCTCGCTACATCGTGGACGGTGCGCTCATGGCACGGGCAGCCGACGGTGCCCGCTTCATGCACTGCATGCCCGCCCACAGGGGCGACGAGGTCTCGGCCGAGGTCTTCGACAGTTCCGTGAGCCTTGTCATCGCCCAGGGCCATCACCGGCTCACCGCCGCACGCGGTGTGCTCACGTTCCTCATGGAGGCCGGATCATGAGCAGCAAGAAGCAGCGCCAGCAGATGGTGGCGCGCATCATCGCCTCGGAGGAGGTCTCGAGCCAGCCGCAACTGCAGAGACTCCTTGCCGAGCAGGGTCTCGATGCCACGCAGGCAACCCTGTCCCGTGACCTCGAGGAACTCGGTGCGGTGAAGGTGCGTGTAGCGGGCGGTGACTCCCGCTATGCGATACCCGACTACGAACCCGCACGGATAGCCCCGACCGATCAGTTGCGCCGCGTGGTGGCCGAATGGGTCGCCGAGGTGACGAGCAGCGGACCACTGGTCGTCGTGCGCACCCCGCCCGGGTGCGCCCACGTGGTTGCGTCCGCACTCGACCGCAGCGGGATGGACGGGCTCATCGGCACGGTTGCGGGCGATGACACGGTGCTCTGCGTCGCGTCGGAGTCCCTCGGCGGGACTGAACTCGCACACCGGTTGCGCTCGCTCGCGGGTCTGAACACGGGAGGGAAGCGTCGTGGCTGAGGGCAACGGCATCGACAGTGTCTCGACGGGGGCAGCCCTGTGGCACGGGCGCTTCGCAACCGGTCCGGGGGCCGATCTCATGGCATTCACCGCGAGTATCGGTTTCGACCGTCGCCTGTGGGCTGACGACATCGAGGGGTCCACGGCCCACGTGAGGATGCTGGCGCAGTCCGGGCTCATGTCGGTCGCTGATGCGGGGTCGGTGGTGGATGCGCTTGCCGCGGTGCACCGCGAGATGAGCGACGGGTCGTTCGTGTTCGTGGATTCCGACGAGGACATCCACACCGCAATCGAACGTCGCGTCACGCAGATTGCCGGCGAGGCAGGCGCCCGGTTGCACACCGGCCGCTCGCGCAACGACCAGGTGGCCACTGCCCTGCGGCTGTGGTGCAGGCGTGAGATGACGGCTGTCGCACGGGCCGTGCTCGGTCTCGTGGCTGTCCTGTCCGCGCGTGCCGACGAGCTTGACTCATCGGTGGAGCCCGTGGTGCTCCCCGGTTACACCCACATGCAGCGGGCGCAGCCCGTCCTGCTGTCGCATCACCTCAGGGCTCACGCATGGGCGTTCCTGCGCGACGTGGATCGCATCGCGGACGCCCTGCTGCGCGCCGACGTGTCACCCCTCGGTGCGGGGGCACTGGCCGGTTCCTCGCTACCGATTGACCCGGCGACCAGCGCAGGACTGCTGGGGTTCTCGCGTCCGTTCGCGAACTCACTGGATGCGGTGAGTGACCGCGACCACGTGGCCGAACATCTCTTTGCCCTCGCACTGGTGGGCGTGCACCTGTCGCGCATCGGTGAGGAATGGGTGCTGTGGTCGTCGGAGGAGTTCGGCTTCGTCGACCTGGATGATGCTCACTCCACCGGGTCGTCGATGATGCCGCAGAAGAAGAACCCCGACATTGCCGAGCTCGCACGCGGCAAGTCCGGACGGCTCATCGGCAACCTGACCGGTCTGCTCGCGACCCTGAAGGGCCTGCCGCTCGCCTACAACCGTGACCTCCAGGAGGACAAGGAGCCACTGTTCGACTCCGTCGACCAGGTGCGCCTCGGGCTCGCAGCAGTCACGGGAATGGTGGCAACCACACGGTTCCGTACCGGGCGGATGGCGGAGGCATCCTCGGCCGAGTCCCTCGTGGCCACCGACCTCGCCGAGTGGTTGGTGGAGCGCGGCACGCCGTTCCGTGAGGCACATGCGATCGTGGGCGAACTGGTGCGCACTGCACTTGACTCGGGGGGATCGCTCGCGGCTGCCGTGGCGGCCGATCCCCGTCTCGGGCCGGACGCAGCGGCACTCTTCGCACCGGGGGCTGCAATCGCCAGACGCACCTCTCCCGGCGGGTCGGGTCCGGCCACGGCTGCGGCACAGGCAGCTCTGCTCGCCCGGGAGACCAGCCGCATCAGCGGGAGGTTGCGGTGAGGTACGTGGAGCACGTGAGGGTCAGGTACCACGAGTGCGACATGCAGAAGGTGGTCTTCAACGCGAACTACTGGATGTACGCCGATGATGCCGTAGCACAGTGGATGCGTGCGGCGATAGCCGCAGAGAAGGGGGCCGCCACGGGTGACGTCGATCTTGCAGGCGAGGGTTTCGACTTCATGCTGAAGACGGCCAGCGGCACCTGGCACAGGGGAGCGGTGTACGGAGAGGTGATCGACGCCGCGTGCTCGGTCACCCGCTGGGGCAACACCTCGTTCGACGTGTCGGTGGAGATGAGCGTCGCGGGTGAGGCCGTGTTCGACTGCACGATCACCTACGTGAGCACAACCCCCGGGGCACCGAGGCCGGTGGCCGTCCCGGCCTTCGTCAAGCGTGCGCTGGAGAGGGAGTTCTAGGCGCGCCAGTCGAGGTGGCGTCCGTGGAACCCGACCTCGGCGAGCAGGAACTCCTCCGGCGCGCCGCCCCGCCACACCGTCGCGCGGACGTCGGCAACCGGGCCGGCCGGCTCCATTCGCGCCCAGATGAGCGGTGTGTCCTTCGAACGTCGTGTTCCCTCGTCGGCAAGCGTGCTGCGGACAGATCTCTGCACCGCCGTGCCCAGGTACTGCCACACGATCGAGTGGAAGACCATCGTGGGGGAACCGTGCAGGTGGGGAAGCTCTGCGGCAAGCCAGGTGTCCGCTGACGCGCGGCTGACCTGAGGGGGGTTCGCAGCGGCAATCGCGAGTGCCTCCCGTGCACGGTCGAATCGTTCGACCTGGTCCGGCCAGATGAAGGAGAGCAGGCGTGCGCGGCCGTCCGCGGTGCCGACGTCGACGGGGTGCGGGTCGGCACCCCGCAGCACGAACGGTGTGGACGTGCCTGTCGGGAGATGCGGGGGGTGCGCAAACCACTCCGGCCCGAACCGCACGGATGACCCGGGGTCGCCCATCGTCACTGCTCCGTCGTCGGCGCAGTACCGCGCGAAGTTCAGGTTGAGCCCGGCACTCGCCCCGATCTCGAGGTGCGCATGACTGTCGACACCGATGGAGGCGAGCCAGCGTCCGAGCACCAGCGGCACGATGGACCTCCCGACCTCGTTCGTCTGCACCTGTTGGGTCAAAGCCTCCGACACGTATGCGGCGTGGTTCGCGAGCACCGAGATGCAATCGGCCACCCTGGTCTCCCCCCGTCGGCCGCCGGCGGTGGGGAAGTGGCGGGCCGCCTCCGGGGCGGCGCCGGTGAGTGCGAGTCGATGGAGTGCACCGAGCAGGCGAAGCGGTACTGCATCGTGCACCGGTCGTTCGCTGGCTCCCGCAAGGAGAGCGTGCGCGGTGCCGCCCGATGCGTAGTCATCGGCAAGAGCCCCGAGAAGGTCGGCGTACAGAGCGGAGCCGAGGCTCGCACACGCCGCGCCCTGCTGCAGGAGGGCTTCGTGCATGGCGTCGACGGTGGCGATGAGCACACAATAGGTCACGGCCTGCGGTGTCTTCCGTGGCAACATGGGTCCGTGCCGACGCCTGGTCTTCTCGACGAAATCGCATCGCGCGGGCTCGTGCATGACTCCACCGACCGTGCGGTCCTGGGTGCACGTCTTGATTCCTCGCCGGTGTCGGTGTACGTGGGTTTCGACCCCACCGCCGACTCACTGCATGTCGGCCACCTGCTCGGGCAGTTGATGCTCCGTCGGTTCCAGTTGGCGGGCCACAGACCGTTCCCGCTGGCGGGAGGTGCAACCGGCATGGTGGGTGACCCCTCCGGACGCAGCGACGAGCGCAACCTCCTTGACCGTGAGACACTCGCGCACAACGTCGAGTGCATCAAGAAGCAGCTGGAGAGAATCCTCGATTTCTCCGCAGGCGCGGGTGGGGCGGTGCTGGTGAACAATGCCGACTGGACGGCGGGCATCACCGCTCTCGATTTCCTCCGTGATGTCGGCAAGCACATCACCGTCAACCAGATGATGGCGAAGGAATCAGTGAGGAACCGCCTGTCGTCGGAGAATGGTCTGTCGTACACCGAGTTCAGCTACATGCTTCTTCAGGCCAACGACTTCCGTCATCTGTGTGCGCAGCACGGTGTCGAACTGCAGATGGGCGGCAGCGACCAGTGGGGCAACATCACCGCCGGCATCGACCTCATCCGCCGCACGCTCGGTCGCCAGGCCCACGGGCTCACGTGGCCACTCGTCACCAAGAGCGACGGGACCAAGTTCGGCAAGACCGCCGATGGTGCGGTGTGGCTCGACCCCTCGCGCACCTCGCCATACCAGTTCCGTCAGTTCTGGGTGAACCTGCCCGACGACGACGTGGTGCGTTACCTTCCGCAGTTCTCGCTGCTGCCGCTCGCGGAGACGAACGAGCTGATCGCCCGGCACACGGCTGACCCGGGCAGGCGTGCAGCGCAGCGCTCACTCGCGGCCGAGATGACGCAGCTCGTTCACGGCGTGTCGGCCGCCGCCGATGCGGAGGCAGCAGCAGACGTGCTCTTCGGCGGGGACCCGACCGGCGCGTCGCCGGCCGCACTCGAGGTGGTGGCTGCCGAGGTGCCCTCCAGCCGCATCACCCGCGCCGACCTGGAGGACGTGTTCGGTCTACTGGCGCGTTCCGGTGTGGTCTCGAGTACCTCTGAGGCGCGCCGGGCCGTGGAACAAAAGGGGATCCGTGTGAACGGGCATGTCCTCGGTGCAGGGGAGACCCTGGCATCGGGGGGCGTGCTGCACGATCGCTGGGTTCTCGTGAGGCGGGGCAAGACCACGTACCACCTTCTCGATCTGGCCTGACAACGGCCCTGGCCGGGCGCCCAGTTGGGGGGTTGTCCACAGGTCGACCGGCACGTCCGAATCAAGGAAAGAGCGTGTTGTGGGGGTGCACTCCGACCGTTAGCATGGCGACTCGCCCCCGTGAGCGGTTCGCCGTGTACGGGGGTCGGCATCACTGCTGAAAGGCATATGCCGGAGCAATGAGCTCCTTGAAAACAGAAGAGAAGACTGAACGCCAGTGCGGGCGAGGAATCGGCTTGCCGATGACTCGCTTGTCAATTCAGGGTCGGATTCCCATCCGGCCCGACAAAAACAAAACAAAGTCAGATACGGGCGCCATCGGGGATATTTCCCCCCGACCGCCCGGGACTTTCCCGAACGAAGACCGGCTTGCCGGTCGAGTTCTTGACGGAGAGTTTGATCCTGGCTCAGGACGAACGCTGGCGGCGTGCTTAACACATGCAAGTCGAACGAGGTCCATGGTGCTTGCACCGGAAGACCTAGTGGCGAACGGGTGAGGAACACGTGAGAAACCTGCCCCGGACTCTGGGATAACAGTTGGAAACGACTGCTAATACCGGATGCCGTTGCGGAGTCGCATGGCTCTGCAACGAAAGAATTTCGGTCCGGGAGGGTCTCGCGGCCTATCAGCT
>JBJTFB010000074.1:0-7312 GCA_046093205.1 Acidimicrobiales bacterium | reverse complement strand
GTCAGACAGCGGACAGCTCCGACTCGAGCAGGTCGAGTCCGAGGTTGCCGAGCTTCAGGGCACGGTCGTGCCACGCCGCGATGTCGAATGACGCACCGCCGCGGCGCTTCGCATCGTCGCGCAACCGGAGCCACACCCGCTCGCCCAGCTTGTAGCTGATGGCTTGGCCCGGCCAGCCGAGGTACCGGAGGATCTCGGAACGGTTGAACTCGTCGTCGCTGCTGGAGCGTGCACCCATGAACTCGAGCATGAGGTCGGGGTTCCACTTCTCGCCGGGGTGCCACTTCGACGACCCCGGGATCTCGAAGCCGCAGTGGATGCCGAGGTCGACGACCACGCGCGCCGCACGGAACGCCTGCGCGTACAGATACCCGAGCCTGTAGTCCGGGTTCTCGAGGAAACCGAACTCGTCCATGAGCCGCTCGGCATACAGGGCCCAGCCCTCGCCGTGGCCGCTGTTGAAGAAGATCCGCTGGACGCGCGAGAGACGGTCCTTCTCGATCACGGCGGTGGCGCACTGCAGGTGGTGGCCGGGCACGCCCTCGTGGTACGCGGTGGTGGGTTCGCCCCAGCGCGGGAACGCAGTGCGGCCGTTCGCCGGGTACCACGTGCGGCCGGGACGCGAGAGGTCCTCACTGGGGCTCGTGTAGTACATCGCCGCCGCGCCGCCGGGTGGGGAGATCATCGCCTCCACCGTGCGGATGCGCGGGTCGATCCTGAAGTGCCCGTCCGAGATGAGGAACGACATTGCCTCGTCCATCAGGCCCTGCAGCCACTCGCGCAGGTTGTCCTCGCCGTCCACCATGCGTGCGGGGTCGGTGTCGAGGAGGTGACGTACCTCGGCCGGTGATGCCCCGGGGAGGATCTGCTCGCCGCAGCGACGGATCTCCTCGTCGAGACGCATTGTCTCCTCCCAGCCCCACTCGTATGCCTCGCGCGGGTCGATGACCGCCCCGAGGAACTTGCGGCGCGCCGCTGCGTGCGCATCCTCGCCGCAGCCGTCGGACTCCCGTGCCACGGGTGCGTACGTGTCGCGCAGGAACCCCGCGGTCTCGCGCATGGCGGCGGCACAACTGCCCGCCAGGGCGCGCAGCTGTTCCACCGGTGCCCCCGGCACGGAGGCCGCACCCTCCACGAACGCGGTGAAGAAGCCGGGCCGTGCCGGGCTGCCCGCGAACTCGTCGAGCTGGCCCGCCGAGGCGAGTGCCTGGCGCCGCGAGGTGACGACTCCGCGGTCGATCCCGAGCTGCCACGACTCACGCATCCCCGCGAATGCGGCCGGGACCTGCGACATGCGGCCCGCGATGTTCTGCCAGTGCTCGGCGGTCTCCGTGGGCATGAGGTCGAAGATGGACCTCGCCTCCTCGACGTCGCCGGCGATGATGCGGATGGCGCGGAGGTGCTCGCCGGTGCCATGGGCCTCGATGTCGGCCTGCAGGTTCTCCCGCAGCACACCTGCTGCGAGTCGGTCATCGGCATTGGTGACCGGCAGCCTGTCCAGCGCCGCGAGCGTGCGCACGTTGTGCTCGTGGCGTGCGTCGTGACCGGCGGGCGAGAAGTCGTTCATGAGGTGGTCGTAGCCCGGCACCCCGAGGTAGGTGGCACTGATGGGGCTGAGAGGGAGTCCCTCGCTGATGAAGCGGTCGGACAGCCCGAAGATCTCTGATGGCATGCGCGACAGACTAGGCGCAGTCTCAGCGGGTGCTCTTGTCGCGCAGGTGGCGGCCGATGAAGGCCACCACCACCTCCTGTCGCTCATGGTCGAGGTACATGTAGATGCGCACCAGGTGCTGTCCACCGCCGCGCCGCAGGTGGGCGCCGGCAATCACCTTCCGGCCGTGCCACTCGATCAAGTAGTCGGACGAGAACTTCTGTGCGGCGTTGTCGCTGACACCGGCCACGTAGTCGAGACCCATCTTCCGGCACGCGAGGTGGAACGACTCGCTCACGAACTGGCCCGACCTCCACTCCCGTGCGACATTGTTGAGGCGCACGAGGTCGCGCAGCACGGACTCCGGGTCGGGGCCCTCGAGTTCCTCGCCGGACCTGATCGCCCGATCGTGGAAACTGAGGAACGGGCAGTGGACCGGCGCGAGGCGCATCACGTCACGCATGTTGGAGACTCCACCCACCGAACCGGTCTTGCCGGCCTGGATCTCGAGGTTCACGGCCCGCAGCACCAGCTCATCCAGCTGGTCGCCCTTTCTCTGGATGGCGGCCTTCTGCTCGGCGATGATGCGGTCGGCATCCGCGCGCGAGGCCTCGAGCGAGTTCACCTGCGACTCGAGGTACTCGATGTAGGCGGCGGTGTCCTCGTCCGTCTCATCCGGCTCGGGGCCCCCGTCGCGGTCGTCGTCACCCGCGTCCGCGTCTTCCTCGTCCAACTCGTCGTCGGTGTCGTCGCGCGGCGGTGGCGGCACGCGCGGCGCCGCCACGGAGCGGGCCGCGGACTCCGCGATGAGCGACACGATGCGGTCCCACTCGTTGCGGATGGAGGTCTGCGGGATCTCCCTGAAGCGGACGATCTCAGGTTCGTGCCTGCCGGGCCACACCACGAGAAGCGTGCCCGGGCCGATCAACGAGAGCCCGAACTGCGCACCGAACCTGTCGCCCGCGACCTGCGTGGTGATCTGGTACAGGTGCGCGAGTCCGGCGAGGTCGGGTGCACCCATCGTCGTGACGAACTTCTGGGTGGGGGCGCCGCTGCCGATCTCGACGACGACGGGAAGGTGCCTGCTCGGCACCTCGAGCAGGGCAACGAGCTCCTCCGCCTCGAGGGTCGTGGTCACAGGATTCGGCCGGGGTGACACCACGTAGTTGGCATCGGTGGCGGGCATCCTGTCGAGCACGCGCCTCACGAGCTCGTTGAGCCGGCGGGGGGGCCGACCCCCGGTGCGCAGCGGCACCACCTTCGTGCCCGACGGGCTCGTGAAACTGCGCAGGTCGAAACTGAGCCGGCCGCCCAGCAGGAACACGGTGACTGCGATCGTCTCCACGTGCTGGCCCGACGGGTGTGCATCGGTGATGGTGACCCTGTAGACGAGGTCGGCCCGTGACCGGACGGTCATGCCGGGGCCGCGCTGGTCGACGGGGAAGGTGCGCACCAGCCACTCGTCCACCGTGTCGACAACCGCCAGACGGTCGGCCTCGGTGCAGTCGACCGCGTCCAGCGAGACGGCGTAGGTGGTGATCACGTCCCGGTCCCGGGGCGGAGGTCAGCGGTACGGCTTGAGGGCCTCGTGGATCCTGGCGAGGAGGGAAGTGACCGAGGCTGCGTCATCGTGGTCGAGTGTAAGCAGACGGTCGAAAGCGGCCGACTCGAAATCGAAGTCTGGGTGCAGGCGGTACCGGGGCCCCGTGGGCGGGAGGCTCTCCGGGGATCTCAAGGTGGCGGAACTGTCGGTCTCCCGGTCGATCCAGGCCTGGGCGGCGGACCCCATGGCCTCCACCGTCCAGC
Organism: Acidimicrobiales bacterium; assembly: GCA_046093205.1. GTDB lineage: Bacteria > Actinomycetota > Acidimicrobiia > Acidimicrobiales > Ilumatobacteraceae > UBA2093. The sequence continues at coordinate 3,855 of JBJTFB010000074.1, read as the reverse complement.
CCCTCTCGAGGGTCACCGTGATGGGGTTGTCGTCCCGGGGGAGACCCTCCACCACGAGGTGGTCGGGGGCACGGTCGACGGGGATCTGCATGCGCACGATGGGCCCGGAGTGATCGCGGTGAGTCACCTTCACCACCACGGCATCGTGCGGCACCGGCAGCACGAGGATGTCGTCACGGAGGGTGTCGGAGGTGTCGTACTGCTCGGGTGTGACGACCTCCCACACCCACGGCCGCCCACCGGTGTCGACTGCCGGCACCTGCATGCCCGCCCACGCGACGGGAAGTCCGGGAACGGACACACGCTTCCACGAGACGGGGCACGACAGCCGCGAGAACGACTCGCGTATGCCGTCGACAAGTTGCACGACGTCGATAGTGGCCTGCGCGCGCAGCCCGATGGTGGATACCCACGGTGACGGGTGACAGATTCGTGTGGTGGGATACTTCGGCATGCCGACGTTCGGGCACGACGGGTGCGACTTCCATTACGAGATCCGCGGCGACGGACCCCGTGTTCTCCTCTTCAACGGCTCGGGAGCGTCCATCGAGACGAGTGCACCGCTCATCAACGCACTCGCAAAGACGTCCGCGGTGCTGGTGCACGACCAACGCGGACTCGGTCGCACGAGTGTCCCGCCCGGGCCGTACACGATGGCGGGGTACGCCGCTGACGGCAGGGCCCTGCTCGACCACGTGGGATGGGATTCCTGCACGGTGGTCGGCATCAGTTTTGGGGGGATGGTTGCCCAGGAGTTCGCCGTGACGTGGCCGGCTGCTGTGGAAAAGATGGTGCTGATGTGCACGTCCGCCGGCGGTGATGCAGGCTCCTCGTACCCGCTGCACGAGTTGCTCGACCTGCCCGCAGGCGACGCCTTTGACGCGCGGCTTCGACTGTCGGACTCACGGTTCGCCGACGCACAGTGGGTGGCTTCGCGACCCGTGGAGTCGGCGATCGTGGAGGGGATGCGCGCCGCGTCGATGGCGGCGGGGTCGAAGTCCCCCGAGCGGCTGCTCGGTGAGCGTCTGCAGCTGGAGGCGAGGAAGCACCACGACGTGTCGGGCCGCCTGCACAGGGTGACCGCGCCGGTGCTGGTGATGGCGGGCCGCCACGACGGCATCGCCCCGGTGTCGAACTCCGAGGCGATTGCACGGCTGCTTCCCGATGCGGTGATGAGCATCTACGAGGGTGGCCACATGTTCTCGGCACAGGACCGCAGGGCGATCGAGGACATCCGCCGGTTCCTTGCCGACGGGACGCGTCCGTCTGGCTGACGGGTCGCGCCCCGGCTAACCGAGAAGCACGGTCGCGCTCACGGTGCCGGCACGCTCGTGTGAGGCCGTGATTGTCACGGTCGTGTCCGCTGCGGCTCGCACCACCCACGAGTGGAGGTGCCGGTCGGGGGTGCCGTCGTTGCGGATGCCGCCGGTGAGACGCTGCGCGGAGCGGCCGGCGAGGTTGCCGAACGTTGCCCGTGCGGGGGACCCGACAGGGTCGGCGCCCTGCAGCTGCACCCAACCAGGCAGGCAGAGGTTGTTCTTGCGCGCCAGTTCGGTGACGTGCGTGGGCAGCCAGCCCGTGTTGGCGATGCCGACCTCGACTCGCCACATCCCGTCGCTGAGCCGCTCGGCAGATGCGCGGAGGATCTCGAGCCTCGGCGACAGCAGCGCCTGGTGAACCGCGAACTCGGCGTGCGGGGCAACCTCGGCCCGCAGCACGGATGACGGCGCGTTCGACCACACCCGGAAGGCATCCATTCCGCCGATCTCCACGGGGCCGAGCTGCGGATGGTCGAACGGCGCCCACGGGAGCACCTCACCGGGTGCATGGGTGTCGGCCCACCGGATCACCGCGAGCTCGTCCTCCACGGTCGGACCCACGTACCAGATGTGCGTGCTGCTGCGGTGGTCGGTGGCGGCGGCAATCGCGTCCCAGAACTCGGTGGTCCACGAGTACACACCGAGATGGTCATATGCCCAGTCGTCAGCAGCGCCGCTCATGGTGTCGGACTTGTCCCACGTGAAGTCCTCGTACACGGAGTGCACCGGGTACGTCGACAATGCGGTGCAGCGCCGGCCGATCTCCTTGAACGTCCACACGTCCTCCGGCGGCAGCGATGAGTCGGGCTTCGTGCTGCTCGGTCTCAGAAGGAACCCTCCGCTCGTGTGGTACGCGTTGTACCCGCAGATGTTCGGACGCGTCGACACCGCACGCACCAGCGCATCGATCTCCGGTTCCGACATCGGGTGGTCACCCGAACCGGTCACTGCGGTTCCCCACCCGGACGGGAAGTTGCGGTTCATGTCGAGTCCCTCGACAGGTCGAGGTGTCGGCACGGTGAAGCCGTCGTACTCGCTGAGGGTCCCCTCGGAGAGGAGCCGCCACCGCGGCACACCGGCGGGGGCAAGCTCGTGGTCGACAGGGATCATGAGTCGCGGCTCCTGCGGGTGCTCCACCCACGCCCCGTGCTCGTCGGGGATGCGCATGGTCAGGATGCGCCCGTTGCCGTCAATGTCGTGCACCTCGAGGCCGGGCCAACGGTGACGGTCAGTCCATGGCCACGGCCGCATGCTGCTGCGCCGGTAGCGGGGGGAGTCAGCCAGTGCGGCCTCCACGCCGTCGGGGTTCACGCGCGGCGCGACGTAGAAGGTGCGGGTGCGCAGTGCCTCCACGATCCGCGTGTCGCCCGCGGCGAAACCGGTGACGAGGCGGTGGATGAGATGGAGGGCCGCCACGCCGCCGGTGACCTCGATCGAGTGGATGTTGGCGTCCACCCACATCGCGGGCTTGGTTCCGTGCGGGCCGGTCGAGGTGTCGGTGATCGTCATCACGAACAGGTCGCGGCCCTCGTGCGAGCGGCCGTACGTGGAGAGCGACGCGATGCCCGCGTGCTCGCGGGCGACGGCACCGAGCCAGTCGGCCATCTCGCCGTGCCGGAGGAACCTGTCGAACGCGTAGGAGTCGGTTGATGCCGTCATGGCCGCAGGTTAGGTCGGCACCGCTACTGTCGTGGAATGGCGCGGAACGTGCTGTTCATCACGCTCGACCAGTTCAGGGCCGACTGCATGTCCGCGGCGGGCCACCCGGTGGTGCGCACGCCGAACCTCGATGCACTTGCCGCCGAGGGTGTGAGGTTCGCGCGCCACTACAGCCAGGCGTCCCCCTGTGCACCCGGCCGCGCCGCGTTGTACACGGGCACGTACCAGATGAACAACCGCGTGGTGGCCAACGGCTCGCCGCTCGATGCGCGCTTCGACAACATCGCACTCGCCGCGCGGCGAGCCGGGCACGAGCCGGTTCTCTTCGGGTACACCGACCAGGCCCTCGACCCGCGGCTGTCGACCGGTCCTGACGACCCGCGACTCAGTCTCTACGAGGGTGTGCTGCCCGGCTTCGACTGCATGCTCGATCTCTCCGCCGGTCACGAGCCCTGGGTCGGGATGCTGCGCGAACGGGGCCACGACGTGCGTGACGCGGTGCATGCACTGTCGACGGAGCACGAACGCCCCAGCGGGGAGAGCGTGTCTGCGTTCCTCACGGACAGGGTGATCGAGTGGATCGACGGGCGCAACGACGGATGGTTCGTGCACGCCAGCTACCTGCGGCCGCACCCGCCGTACTCGGCGGCAGGGGAATGGTCACGCGCATACGACCCCGCCGATGTGGGGGAGCCCATCCGTCCGGTGGACGACCCCGAACCGTTCCAGGCCCTGATGATGACGCTGGAGCAGTGCCGTGCACCGCGCAGGAACGGGGTGAGCGGGAATCCGTCGCACTGGTGCGGCACGGGGATGCCCATCGCGTCACACAGGGTGGGCATGATGTCGACGTTCTCGGTGAAGCGCTCCACGACGG
>JBJTFB010000073.1:0-2822 GCA_046093205.1 Acidimicrobiales bacterium | reverse complement strand
GGCCAACCGGCACCGCAGGCGTCATTGATGTTGCGGCCGTCGGGTCTGTCGTTCATGACCGTCACCGAGGCGCCGAGCGCGCGGAGCACTGCCGGCGCCACGGCGGACATCGCACCGTTCGCACAGTCGACCACGACGGAGATCCCCGCCAGACCGCCCTCGCCCACGATGCCCGTCCGGTGTGCGGTGTACGCGGTGACGAGATCCGAGGCGTCGCGGACCGTGCCGAGCGCCACGGGCGCGGGTGCGGTGGTCAACGCGTGCCACTCGCGCTCGATGTCGATCTGCTGGGCGTCGGAGAGTTTCGTTCCCCCGGCCGCGAACACCTTGATTCCGTTGTCCGCCCAGGGGTTGTGCGATGCCGTGACGGCGATGCCCACCGCACCCGTGCGCTCCGATGCGAACGCCACGGCAGGGGTGGGCGCGACGCCCATCAGACCGACGGCAATGCCCTCGGCGGCGAAACCGTCGACGAGGGCCTGCTCGAGCACGGGACCGCTCTCGCGCGTGTCGCGGCCGACGACGACAGCCGACGGTGTGAGCACCCGCGCAACCGCCCGCGCGAGATCGCGCACGTCCTCCGCGGTGAGCTCCTCGAGCGCGATGCCGCGTACCCCGTCAGTTCCGAAATGCAGCATGACCGGTGTGCTCCCGCGGCTCGCGCGGGGCGGGCATCAACGCTTGGTGAACTGCGGCGCCTTGCGCGCCTTCTTGAGGCCGTACTTCTTGGTCTCCTTGCGCCGCGAGTCGCGGGTGAGGAGACCGGCCTTCTTGAGTGCGGGACGCATCTCGGGGTCGACCTCGATGAGGGACCGTGCGATGGCCATGCGGAGCGCGCCGGCCTGGCCGGTGACGCCGCCGCCGTGGATGTTCGCGGTGATGTCATAGGCGGTCTCGGTGGACGTGACCCTGAGGGCCTCGGTCACCACCATGCGCTGCGTGGCCGTCGTGAAGTAGGCCTCGATCGGCTTGCCGTTGACCACGATCTTGCCGCTGCCTGCGCGCACGACGGCGCGGGCAACGGCCTCCTTGCGGCGGCCGGTGGTCTGGGTCAGTGGTGCATTCGCCATGTCTCTTCCTTCCGCCTGTGTCAGCGCTTCGCGTCGATCGTGAGGGCAACCGGCTTCTGCGCCGCGTGCGGATGCTCCGGACCCGCGTACACGTTCAGCTTCTTGATCATCTGGCGACCGAGCGGACCCTTCGGCAGCATGCCGGCAACCGACCGACGGATCGCGTCGGCGGGCTTGCGCTCGAGAAGGTTGCGGTACGTCTCGGTCTTGAGACCGCCCGGGTAACCGGAGTAGGTGTGCACCAGACGGGAGTCAGCCTTGCCCTTCGTGAGGACGATCTTGGATGCGTTCACGATGATCACGTGGTCGCCCATGTCCATGTGCGGTGCGAACACCGGCTTGTGCTTGCCGCGGAGGATGCGTGCGACCTCGGTGCAGAGACGGCCGAGCACCATGCCGTCGGCGTCGATGACGTGCCATGCACGCTGGATCTCGCTTGCTTTGGGTGTGTACGTACGCATGAGACTTCCTTATCGGCGGCCGGGACACCGGCTCCGTGGCCCCCAATGGGGACCTGTGAAGGATACGGGCCGTGTCGGGCCCCTTCCAACGCCCCTAGGGATGCACCCGGGCGCCGTCGTAGCCCACTTCCCACAGGGTCAGGCCGTGCGGCGGGGCGAGATTCGGGGCGAGCGAGCGGTCCCTCGACAGGACCACGAGGCGGGTGTCGGAGGGGGGACGGCGCCGGAGACCGACCTCCACGAGGAAGCCGGTCACCGACCGCACCATCTGGTGACAGAACGCATTCGCCCTGATGTCGAACACGAGGATGCCCTCCCCCTCGTCTGACCATGTCGCCGACATCACGTACCGCTTGAGACTCGGTGCTGGTTGGCCGGCGGGGGTGTCGGGCCTCCGGCAGAAACTCGTGAAGTCCTGCTCCCCGAGCAGTGCGTCGCAGGCCAGGTTCATGAGCGGGACGGACAGGGGCTCGCGCACGTGCCACGCACGGTCGACGAGCATCGGGTCGGCGGACGGAGTGTTCAGCACGGTGTAGCGGTAACGGCGCGAGGTGGCCGACGACCTCGCATCGAACCCGGGGTCGGCCCACTGCGCCGAACGCACGGAGATGTGCGGGCCGCACATGGAGTTAACGCTTCTCGTGAGCACGGACAGATCGACCGTGGCCGGCAGGTCACAACTCACGACCTGACCGCGCGCGTGCACACCGGCGTCGGTGCGGCCGGCCACCGAGAGTGTCACGTCGCAACGTGCAACGGTGCCGATTGCACGGGCAAGTTCACCGCCGACCGTGGTGACGCCCTCGTTCTCCGCGAACCCGTGGAAGCCAGCACCGTGGTACGCCACAACGAAACGGGCCCGCCTCACGGCGGGCCCCTGCGTCGTCTCCTGCGCGGTCACGCTCAGTTGCGGTCGGGCTCGACCAGCTCGATGCGTGCCATGGGCGCGGCGTCTCCCTGACGCGTGCCCAGCTTGAGGATGCGGGTGTAGCCACCGTTGCGGTTCATGTACCGCGGGGCGACCTCCTTCAGCAGCTTCGCGGTCATCTCCTTGTCACCGAGAACGGCCTGAATCTGACGGATGCGGTGGATGTCGACGGCGGTGTCGCCCTGGGCCTTCTTGGCCTTCGTGATGAGCTTCTCGGCGACGGGACGCAGTGCCTTCGCCTTCGCCTCGGTGGTGACGATGCCTTCCGCGGCGAAGAGCGACGCGGCCAGGTTCGCCATCATCAGGCGCTGGTGCGCGGCGCTGCCGCCGAAGCGGGGGGCGCGACGTGGTGTTGCCATGGTG
>JBJTFB010000072.1:0-3648 GCA_046093205.1 Acidimicrobiales bacterium | reverse complement strand
CCCGTTGACACAAAGGAAGTATCCACATGGCTGACGCCATCCGCGTGTCGGGCCCCGTTTCGGGCACCGACAAGACCCTCACATTCGAGACCGGCAAGCTCGCCACCCAGTCCATGGGTGCCGTGGTTGCCACGATCGGCGGCACCACCGTGTTCGCCACCGCCAACGCCGCCCGCTCCGTGCGCGACGGCATCGACTTCTTCCCGCTCACCGTCGACGTCGAGGAGCGTGCGTACGCGGCCGGCAAGATCCCCGGTGCGTTCTTCCGCCGCGAGGGTCGCCCGAGCGAGCAGGCGATCCTCACCTGCCGTCTCACCGACCGCCCGCTGCGCCCCGCGTTTCCCGACGGCTACCGCAACGAGACCCAGGTCGTCCTCACGATCATGGGTGTCGACATGCAGAACCCGCACGACGTGATTTCGATCAATGCGGCCTCTGCTGCGTTCATGGTGTCGGGCATCCCGTTCGAGGGTCCCATCGGCGCCGTGCGCCTGGCCTACTCGCAGGACGGCAAGTGGATCGCGCACCCCACCTACCAGGAGGGCGAGGACGGCACCTTCGAGATCGTGGTCGCGGGCCGCGAGCTCGACAACGGTGACGTCGCCATCATGATGGTGGAGGCCGGCGGCTCCGAGAAGTCGTTCGACTTCTACGCGAACGGCGCACCGAAGGTCAACGAGTCGGTCATCGCCGACGGCCTCGAGGCCTCGAAGACCTGGATCAAGGAGTCCATCGCGCTCCAGCGCAGGCTCGTCGCCTCGGTGATCGCCACCAACGGCCCGATCACCCCGCTCGAGTACACGCCCGTTCTCGACTACACGCCCGAGGTGTTCGCCGCCGTCGAGCGCGTCGCGACGCCGAAGCTGTCGCACGCCGTCACCATCGCACTGAAGGCCGACCGCAACGCTGCAACCGACGCAGCCGCGGACGAGACCGTGCGCGAAGTGTGCGGCGAGGGCGGCCAGTTCCATGGCCAGGAGAAGGCCGTGAAGGAGGCCGTGCGCAGCCTCACGAAGAAGCTCGTGCGCAAGCGCGTCGTGGAGGACGGCGTGCGCATCGACGGTCGCGGCCCGAAGGACCTCCGCCCCGTCTCGTCCGAGGTCGGCATCCTGCCCACCGCGCACGGCACGGGCCTGTTCCAGCGCGGCGAGACTCAGGTGCTGAACGTGTGCACCTTGGCCATGCCCCGCATGAACCAGATGCTCGACACGCTCGGCCCCGACAGCGAGAAGCGCTACATCCACCACTACAACATGGCCCCCTGGGCGAACGGTGAGACCGGCCGCGTGGGTTCGCCCAAGCGCCGCGAGATCGGCCACGGCGCGCTCGCAGAGCGTGCGCTGCTGCCGGTGGTGCCGAGCCAGGAGGAGTTCGCCTACGCGATCCGCCTGGTCTCCGAGGTGATGTCCTCGAACGGTTCCACCTCGATGGCGTCCGTGTGCTCGAGCAGCCTGTCGCTGATGGACGCGGGAGTGCCGATCAAGGCGCCGGTCGCCGGCATCGCCATGGGTCTCATCTATGCCGAGGGCAAGTACCTCACGCTCACCGACATCCTCGGTGCGGAGGACGCCTTCGGTGACATGGACTTCAAGGTCGCCGGAACCTCCGACGCGGTGACCGCGCTCCAGCTCGACACCAAGATCGACGGCATCCCCGCCGACGTCCTCGGTGCGGCGCTGCAGCAGGCCCGCGAGGCCCGCATGGCGATCCTCGACAACATGAACACGGCGCTGTCCGCCCCGCGTCCCGAGGTCGCGGCAACCGCACCGAAGATCGTGTCGTTCACGATCCCGCTCGACAAGGTCGGCGAGGTCATCGGGCCCAAGGGCAAGGTCATCAACACCATCCAGCAGGAGACCGGTGCCGACATCGCGGTCAGCGACGACGGCGCAGTGGGCATTGTCACCATCGGTTCGCCCGACAACGCGAAGGTGGAGGAGGCGCGCTCGCGCATCCTCGCCATCGTCGACCCGCCCACCGCGGAGCTCGGCGCCGTGTACAACGGTCGCGTCGTCAGCATCACCAAGTTCGGTGCCTTCGTGAACATCCTCCCCGGCCGTGACGGCCTGGTGCACATCAGCAAGCTCGGAAAGGGCCAGCGTGTGAACAACGTGGAGGACGTGCTGGAGCTCGGCCAGGAGATCGAGGTCCGCGTCGACGACATCGACGACAAGGGCAAGGTCAGCCTCACACCTGTCGGCGAGGGCTACGAGAACGTCGAGCACACCGGTGAGCGCCGTGAGCGCAGCGACCGTGGTGACCGCGGCGGGCGTGACCGCGACCGTGGTGGTCGCGACAGGGACCGTGGCCCGCGTGACCGTGACGACCGTGGCTCGCGTGACCGTGACGACCGTGGCGAGCGCCGCGAGCGCGGATCGTCCGACGGCATCGTCGAGGTATCGTTCGAGGACGACTTCGACAACGAGATCGCCGGCGAGCTCGGCGACCTCGGCCCCGGCGGCCGAGCAGGTGGTGACGACCGCGGTGACCGTGGTGGTCGCGACCGCGACCGCAACCGCCGCCGTCGCTGAACGAACCACCGACTACGGTGACGCCATGATCCGCGTGGGTGTGGTGGGCGCAGCAGGCCGCATGGGTGCGACCGTCTGCGACGCCGTGGCCGCAGCGGAAGGTCTCGAGCTCGTGGCCGCCGTCGACCCCGTCGGCGGCGGCACGGTGCACGGCATCGCGGTCAGCCGTGAGTTGAGGGCACTCGCCGAGGCGGGCGCCGAGGTGGTCGTGGACTTCACGGTTGCGTCCGCCGCGCGGGACACCCTGCCGTGGCTCGCGCTGCACGGCATGCACGCCGTGGTGGGCACAACCGGCTTCACCGATGCCGACATGGATGCGTTCCGTGGTGCCTTCACCGGCAGCAACTGTCTGGTGGCGGCCAACTTCGCCATTGGTGCCGTGCTGATGATGAAGTTCGCGGAGCAGGCGGCCCCGTGGTTCGAGACAGCAGAGATCATCGAGTTCCACCACAACGCCAAGGCCGACGCACCGAGCGGCACTGCGATGGCCACTGCGCGACGCATGGCCGCTGCATCATCCGAGTGGGCCGCTGACCCCACGAAGCACGAGGTTCTCCCCGGCGCACGCGGCGGGGAGGGCCCCTCCGGGATCCGTGTCCACGGTGTGCGCATGGTGGGGATGACCGCGAGCCAGGAGGTCATCCTCGGCACGGAGGGTCAGACACTCGTGATCAGGCACGACTCGAACGACAGGGTGTCGTTCATGCCCGGCGTGGTGCTTGCGTGCCGCCGGATCGGTTCCATGACCGAGCGCTTCACGCTCGGTATCGACTCGCTCCTCTAGTCGTCAGGCAAGAGCGGCGATGGCCGCGTCGTAGTCCGGCTCCTGGCCGATCTCGGGGACGAGCTCGGTGTGGAGCACCTTGCCGCTCTCGTCGGCAACCACCACGGCGCGTGCGAGCAGGCCCGCGAACGCACCCTCGTTCATGCCCACGCCGAAGGCGCTGCCGAAGTCGGTGCGGAAGGAGGACGCGTTCTGCACGTTCGCGAGACCCTCGGAACCGCAGAAGCGGCCCTGGGCGAACGGGAGATCGGCCGAGACACACACGACAACGGTGTTGTCGAGACCGTTGGCGAGCTCATTGAACTTCCGCACGCTGTTCGCGCACACGGGGGT
>JBJTFB010000071.1:0-11034 GCA_046093205.1 Acidimicrobiales bacterium | reverse complement strand
TTCAGGAGGCCGGTGCCACCCCCGTGCAGGAGATTGCCTTCTCCCTCGCCACCGCCATCGACGTGCTCGACGCGGTGCGCGACAGCGGCCAGGTCGACCCCGCACAGTTCGACCAGGTGTTCGGCTCGATCTCCTTCTTCGTGAACGCCGGCATCAGGTTCGTGGAGGAGGTCTGCAAGCTGCGCGCCTTCACCGACCTCTGGGAGCGGATCGCGGTGGAGCGTTACGGCGTCCAGGACCCGAAGGCACGTCGGTTCCGTTACGGCGTGCAGGTGAACTCGCTCGGGCTCACCGAGGCACAGCCGGAGAACAACGTGCAGCGCATTGTGCTCGAGATGCTCGCGGTCACCCTGTCGAAGCGTGCGCGGGCCCGCAGTGTGCAGCTGCCCGCGTGGAACGAGGCTCTCGGCCTGCCCCGGCCGTGGGACCAGCAGTGGTCGCTGCGCATGCAACAGGTGCTCGCATTCGAGACCGACCTTCTCGAGTACGGCGACATCTTCGACGGTTCGCATGTGATCGAGGCCCGTACCGCGGAACTGCGTGATGCCGCCTGGGCAGAGCTGCAAGAGGTGCTCGCCATGGGCGGCGCCTTCGCGGCGGTCGACGAACTGAAGGGTCGTCTCGTGCGGTCCATGGCCGAGCGTACGCGCCGCATCGAGTCCGGAGAACAGACCGTGGTCGGCGTCAACTCGTTCACCGAGTTCGAACCGTCTCCGCTTGCCGGTGGCGACAACATCCTCATCGTCGACCCGGCGACCGAGCGCGAGACGGTGGCCGAGGTCGAGGGGTGGCGCGGTTCGCGCGATGCCGCAGCCGTGGAGGCCGCACTCACCGGGCTGCGCCGTGCCGCGGAGGACGGCACCAACATCATGGAGCCGTCCATTGCCCTCGCACTCGCGGGGGGCACCACCGGCGAGTGGGCCGGCGTGCTGCGCGAGGTCTTCGGCGAGTTCAGGGCCCCCACCGGTGTGAACGCGGCGGTCGGAAGGCGCACCGACGAGCTCGCCGAGGTTGCCGACTTCGTGCGCACCATGGCGGGCGGCCCGCCCAGGTTCCTCGTGGCGAAGCCCGGTCTCGACGGTCACAGCAACGGTGCCGAGCAGATTGCCGTCGCCGCACGGGACGCAGGCATGGAGGTCGTCTACGGAGGCATCCGCATGACTCCCGAGCAGATCGTGGCGAGCGCCCGGGACGAGGACCCGGATGTCGTCGGGCTGTCGATCCTCTCCGGCTCGCACATGGAACTCGTGCCGGAGGTCGTCGACAGACTGAGGGCCGAGGGCGTCGATGCACCGGTCATCGTGGGCGGCATCATCCCCGAGGAGGACCGCGCCAGGCTCCGTGACCGTGGTGTGGCCGCCGTTTACACCCCGAAGGATTTCGACATCGGCCGGATCATGCGCGAGGTCGCGCAGCTCGCGGCATCGCACCGCGGTTCCTGAACCGGCACGGAACAAAGCCCTGCGGCGGCGTGTTGGTTCACGCATGAGCATCTATTCCACCCCCCTCGCCCGTCTCGACGGCACCCCCGACGCACTCTCGGCGGTCGCCGGGAAGGTCACCCTCGTGGTGAACGTGGCCAGCAAGTGCGGCCTCACCCCCCAGTACGAGGCACTCGAGGCACTGCAGAAGAAGTACGAGGGCCGTGGCTTCAGCGTGCTCGGTGTTCCGTGCAACCAGTTCATGGGCCAGGAGCCCGGGACAGCGGAGGAGATCCAGACGTTCTGCAGCACCAGCTACGGCGTGACGTTCCCGCTCACCGAGAAGGTGGAGGTGAACGGCGACGGTCGGCACCCCCTGTACTCACAGCTCACCCCGCATGCAGATGCGGAAGGAGCCGACGGCGACATCCGCTGGAACTTCGAGAAGTTCCTGGTGTCACGTGACGGCGAGGTCGTCGCACGGTTCGGCCCGCGCACGGTGCCGGATGACCCCGAGGTGATCGCGACCATCGAGGCCGCGCTCGGCTGAATCAGTCCTCGGAGTCGGAGGAGTCGTCCTCAGATTCGTCCTCGGACTCGGCGAGGCACGGATCACTCTGTGGGTCGGATGCGAACCCCACGGTGAACGGGGTCCCGTTGAGAGCGGCGTTCTTCCCTGACTTGCGCGCCACGACGCGGAACTTGATCACGACGTAGTCGAGACAGTCGTCCTCGAAGGTGTCGGGCACGGTGATGGACGCGGTGCCCTTCGAGTTCGTGCTTGCCTTGGCGGCCTCCGCCCACTTCCCTGACTCCTCGTCCCACTTCTGCAGCACGAGTGACCTCTTCGGGGTCCTCGGCTTCAGCGTCACGACAACGCGGCACGGGTCAGAGGACTCGTCGGCGAGGTACTCGTAGCCACCGTCGGCCTGGTCCTCCTCGCTCATCTCCTCGCAGACCTTGACGGCGGTCGACATCTTCTGCTTCGTTGCGGCGGTCGACATCCCCGGAACAGCCAGCACCACGGCGAGCAGTGCGGGTCCCGCCCATTTCAGTCTTCTCATCACGGAACACCCCCTCGGCCCCGACCGTACCAACAGTCGTCACCCGGGCAAAGCCCCGGGTTCACACCCGTTCGCGGGAGATGAACGAGTCGAGTGCGGGACCGCTCTCGAAGCTTGTGATCAGCGCGTAGCGCGGGAAGTCGTGGTTGTGCACCACGACGTGCCACAGACGCTGCGTGTCGACGACGAAACGGGCGCCTCTCGGCAGGGAAACACGCCGCTCCGTCGAAGGGTCGGGCAGGCCGTTCTCGTCGTTGTCCATGAGCAGCATGTAGCTGTCGGGGCTGTGGGTGAGCTCGAGCCACGACCGCACCACCCAACCCTCGTTCTCGGGGTTGAAGCGGTTGTTGTCGTCGCGGTGGATGCTGCGGATCGCCTGGTCACGGTCCTGCGGCTCCAGCTTGATGATGCGCACACGACCGAAGTTCGCTCCGACACCCGACACATAGTTCCTCAGTGTCGGTGCCAGCGCCGCATTCGATGTCCAGATTGCGTCCTTGTCGGTCTTTCCCTTGTCCCAGAACCCGCGGCAGTCGAGCTCCCCGTCGGCCGACGCGAGCGGTGCGAAGTTTGTGTCACCGCCGCTCTTCCAGTCGAAGTACTCGAGCGACTCCCACTCCGCCTGCGGCACCTCGAACGGTGCCTGCTTCAGGCCGACGAACCCGGAGTCGGCGAGACAGTCGAGCCGCACGTGCGCGGAGTGAAGAGGAATCTTCACCGACCAGTGCTCGAGTGTCGGCCAGAACGCGGTGGTCATGCCCTCAGTGTACGGAACGGTGCATGCACCGGTGAGTCACCGTGGGTCACGGCGGCATCGTGGTGGTGGCACCGATCGGCACGAAACCGTTGCTGGGAGGCAACTGAAGCTGCGTCCCCACCGGCACGTTGTCCGGGTTGTCGATGTCATTGATCTCGACGAGCGCGGGCACCGACAGGTTGAACCGCTCGCCGATCGCGAAGAGGTTGTCACCGGGCTGGATGGTGTACGTGCGCAGCGGACCCGTGGATGTGGTGGGTCCGACCGAGGTGGTGGTCGCGGCGACAGTGTCCTCGGCCCCCGAATCCCCGCCACCGCCGTCGGTGAGGAGACTCGACACGACGGCGAGGAGTGCGAACACGCAGGTGCTCCACAGCAGGTACATGTGGAGCCGGCGCCTCAGGAACACGCATCCATGCTACGAGCAAGAGGTCACACGCTCCCGTACGGATGCAGCACGGGCACTCCCGTAACATTCGTGTGCCATGTCGACCCCCTCCGAGACCAGGACATTCCCCGGTGCACGCGCTCCCGGGCGCACCCGTCGGCATGACGCCGACGGGATCGGCATCGCTGTCTACGAGTGGGGCAAGGAGACCGACCCGCCCCTGTTCCTCGTCCATGGCGGCAGCGATTTCGCCCGCACCATGGACGTGTTCGCGCCGATGCTCGCCGACGCGGGCTGGCGGGTGGTGTCGTGGGACCACCGCGGCCACGGCGCCAGCGACCACGCGACGCTCTACGGCTGGGAAGCGGACATCCGCGATGCCCTCTCCGTGATGGCCTCGGTCACGGACCGACCGGCGCCGGTCGTGGGCCACTCGAAGGGCGGTGCGATCATGCTGCAGTTGTGCGACGGTTCGCCGTACAGGGTGTCACGCATGGTGAACATCGACGGGATGCCGAGCAAGCGACGCATGCCCGACGTCCCCGACCACGACCAGTCGCGAATGCTCGCGAACGAGATCGGGTCGTGGCTCGACGTCCGCCACGACGCGGCGGAGTCGATCCGCAAGCCGGGGACACTCGAGGATCTCGCGCAGCGCCGCGGGCGCATGAACCCGCGCCTCAGTCGCGAGTGGCTCGAGTACCTCGTGACGGTCGGGGCACAGCATGACGATGATGGTTGGCGATGGACCCTCGACCCCAGCATGAGATTCGGTGGCTTCGGGCCGTGGAGACCCGAGTGGAGCTCGCTGCGCATGGCCGCGCTCACCGTTCCGTTCCTCGGTCTGCTCGGCACGGTCGACGAACCGATGGGCTGGGGTGCGCGTGCACGCGACGTGAAGCCGTGGCTGCCTGCCGGTGGTCGACTGGAGGTGCTCGAGGGGATCGGGCACTTCATCCACATCGAGGAACCCCGTCGCGTCGCCGACATGGTGCTGGAGTTCCTCTCGTGACCTTCCTCGAGACCGTCCGGCTGCGCCACAACAGGGTGACCCTCGCCCTGCACAGGGTCCGGGACGGGGCGGGCAGGCCCCTTCTCCTGCTGCACGGCCTGGGCGAGGAAGCCGCGCGGATGGCATCGCTCGATCTCCCGTGGCCGGGACCGGTGTGGGCGCTGGACTTCACCGGGCACGGGCAGTCCACGGTGCCCCGCGGTGGCGGGTACTCCTGCGAGATTCTCATGGCGGATGTGGATGTGGCACTGCGCCACATCGGTCAGGCCACGGTGCTCGGTCGCGGTCTCGGCGCGTACGTTGCGTTCCTCATCGCGGGTGCGCGGCCGCAGTCGGTGCGCGGGGCTGTTCTCACCGACGGACCCGGCCTCGCCGGTGGACCCGTGCACGTGAGTTCCGCCCCGGAGATCGTGGAGGTCGACAGACCGGGTGTCGCACCCGACCCGTGGGCGCTCATCGAACTCTCGCGCGACGCGCGGCCGGCAACCTATGCGCTGACCTTCGCGAAACTCGCGGTGAACGGCGCGGGGCTCGACGACCCCATCTCGGTGTGCTGCCGGGTGACCCCACCGTGGCTCGAGGCCATCAACGCCGAGCCGGGTGTCGCCACCGGGTTGACGGTGAGCGAGGCGCGCGAGCTGTACGCCGCAGGCGTCTGACGGCGTTCAGCGTCGTCGCTCGACGGCGGAACGTGCGAGGTCCTCGAGCGACTTCCGCATCTCCCCCGACCATCGGCCCAACTGGCCGGTGGCCTTGTCGACGTACCTCTGCGCCTCCTCCTCTGCCCACCGGAGGGTGCCGTCGGCCTCCATGGTCGAGCGCATCAGTTCGATCTCGGCGTCGGTGAGGTCGGGGGACCCGACGCGCGCGAACACCCCCGATGCGATGTTCTCCGGTCGGGAGGCCGATCCCAGCAGCAGCAGGGTGGCCTTGCCCTCGCGCAGGTCGTCCCCTGCCGGTTTGCCGGTGACCGATTCGTCACCGAAGACACCGAGGACATCGTCGCGCAGCTGGAAGGCCATTCCCACGAGGTAACCGAACGTACCGAGATCATCCAGGGTCCACGGGTCGGCCGAGCCGGTGGCAGCGGCACCCGTCCGCAACGGTCTTGCGAAGGTGTAGGCGGCGGTCTTCAGCCGCATCACCGCATGCACGCGGTCCTCGTTGACGGACCGCCCCGCGGCCGCGGCGAGATCGAGATACTGGCCGAGGTTCACCTCGAGCTGCACCTGCGTCCACTCCCTGCGTGCCGCGTCGTTCACCTCCCCGAGCGCCGACTGCGCGAGAGCCGCGAGGATGTTCCCCGTGAGTACCGCCGATCCCGTCGCGTAGTGATCGCAGCTGCCGGCCAGTCCACCGGCACGGTGACGCCCGGCGGCCTCCACATGGACGGTGGGCACCCCGCGCCGCGACGAGGAACCGTCGATCAGGTCGTCGTGCACGAGTGCCGAGAGATGCAGCAGTTCGAATGCCGCAGCGATGTTCACAGGGGTCGCAGCATGAGGAGCACCCCCCGTGGCGAGCCAACCGAGGTGCGCGGCAGCGGCCCGCATCCCCTTTCCCCTGTTGGCCGAGAGCGCGGACAACCGACCGAACAGGCCCCCGATCTCCTCGTCCAGTCCCCCGTAGGAGTCACGACCATCGCCAATCACGTCCGCCACGCGGGCTGCCACCCGGTCGAGAAAGCCGGGATCGGCGTTCACACCTCGTCCCCGGTGTCATCATCGTCGGCGTCCTCGAAACCGCTGACCATGTCGTCGACCTGCTCCTGCACAGCCGCGATCCGCGCGGTGCACCAGTCGATGAGCTCAGCAGCGCGCGCGACCTTCACGGTGAGAACATCGACGTCGACGGTGCCCGAATCGAGATCCCGGAGGATGGCCTCGACCTCGGCGATCGCCTCCGCATAACCGGCCGGTTCGCTGCCTGCTGTCTTCCTCGTTGCCATCAGTTGTTCCCTTCCACTCTGCTGGTGATCGTTCCGTCGGCCACCGACGTGGACAACACTTCCCCCGCCGACACATCGTCGGTGGACCGCACCACCCTGCCGTCCACCGTGCGGGTGATGCTCCAGCCGCGCGCCATGGTGGACACGGGGTCGAGCAGACGCACGGCTGCGGAGTGCACCGCCAGACGCTGCCGTTCCCGCTCCAGCATGGCCCTCGGCCGCACCACGAGCCTCTCCACGGCGCGGGCCACCCTGGTCCGCGCCCGCTCCAGTGCGGAGCCGGTGACCAGGTTCAGCCGGTCCGCGGCCTCTCCGAGCCGACCCACGAACTCCGAGACGCTGTCGATGACGAGGTCAGCGCACGCGGTGGGCGTCTTGCACGCCGTGTGCGCCACCAGGTCGGCGACGCTCTCGTCCATGTCGTGGCCGATGCCCGTGAACACGGGATGAGGACAGGTGGCCACGGCACGTGCGATGCCTTCGTCATCGAACGTGGCAAGGTCGGACTTCGAGCCGCCGCCGCGGACCAGCAGGACCACGTCGATGTCGGTCCGCGCACCGAGCGCACCAAGTGCGTCCACAATCATCGACGGTGCCATGTCACCCTGAACCCTCACGTCGCAGAGCGTGATGTCGAAGGCGTACCCGGATTCGTCAAGGTGCTTGCGGAGGTCCCCGTAGCCGGCGGCCTGGCTGCTGGACACGATGCCGAGCCGCAAAGGGACCAGCGGCACATCCCGGCGCTTGTTGCGCTGGGTCGAGCCGTCCTCCTTGAGACGTTGCACGAGTTCGGCGCGCTTCGTGGCGATGTCCCCGGCGGTGAACTTGGTGTCGACGTCGCTCACCTTGAGGCCGAGTCGCCCGGTCGGCGCGTAGAAGTCGACCGCCCCGAACATCCTGATCCTCATGCCGTCCTTGAGCTCCGCCCCGACGAGCGCGAGCTTCCCGCGGATCTCCCGCACCACGTTCGCGAACACGGTGATGTTGATCTGTGACGACCTGCCCCCGTCGTTCTCCACGAGGCTGAAGTACATGTGGGGCTTGGGCGGCTTCAGGCCCTGAATCTCGCCCTCGACCCACACGCCGTCGGGGAACGACTGGTCGAGAACGCCCTTCATCACCTCGGCGAACTGGCCCACGGTGAACACAGGGGCGCCGTCGCCCCATTCGATCTCGCCCCGGTTGCTGCCCGCCATCCCGGCCACTCTAGGAAAGGAGTGGGGCAACGGCCCCGAACGATCCCCCGGCGCGCACCTGCGCCGCATAAGGGCCATCGGCCGCCATGAGCTGGCTGTGTGTCCCCTCCTCGACCACATGACCATTCTCGAGCACCACGATCCTGTCCGCATCGCGCACTGTGGAGAGTCGATGGGCGATGACGAGGGCGGTGCGGCCCGCCAGTGCGGCGTCGAGGGCCTCCTGCACCATCGCCTCGTTCTCGTTGTCGAGATGGCTCGTCGCCTCGTCAAGGATCACGATGGCCGGGTTCTTGAGGAGCATGCGGGCGATGGCGAGACGCTGCTTCTCCCCGCCCGACATGCGGTAACCGCGCTCACCGACAACGGTGCGGTAGCCGTCCGGGAGGGCGGCCACCGTGTCGTGGATGCGCGCCGCTCTGCAGGCCGCAACGATCTCCTCGTCGGTGGCACCCGGCCTCGCGTACCGCAGGTTCGACTCTATGGACTCGTGGAAAAGGTGGGGATCCTGCGACACCACACCGATCGCATCGTGAAGGGAGTCCTCGGTGATGTCACGCACGTCGATCCCGTCGATGCGCACCGCACCGCCCGTCACGTCGTACAGACGGGGCACGAGCGACAGCAGCGTGGACTTTCCCGCACCGGACGAACCGACCACTGCAACTGTCTCCCCCGACCGCACGCTGAGATTCACCCCGCGCAGGACGTCAACATCGGGATCCGAGCCGGTCATCACACCGGCGGACTCGAGCGAGGGGATGCTCACCGACCTGCCGGCCGGGTAACGGAACACCACGTTGTCGAACTCGACCGCGCCGCGAGGCTCCACGAGGTCCACCGCCCCGAGCCGGTCCTCGATCGAAACGGGGGCATCCAGCACCTCGAACACCCGGTCGAAACTGACGAACGCGGTCACGACCTCCACCCTGGCGTTGGTGAGGCCCGTGAGCGGCTGGTACACGCGGGTCACGAGGGCAGCCATCGCAACAAGTGTTCCCTTGCTGATGTCTCCGTTCACCACGAGGTGCGCACCGATGCCGTAGATGGCTGCGGCACCCATCGCACCGACGAGACCGAGTGCCACCATGAACACGCGTCCGTACATCGCCGCGCGCACACCGGTGTCGCGCACCCCCGCCGCGCGGCCGGCGAAGGTGGAGACCTCGCGCTCACGCCGGCCAAACAACTTCACGAGCATCGCGCCGGCCACGTTGAAACGCTCGCTCATCTGGGTGTTCATCTCGGCGTTGAACTGCATCTGCTGCTGTGCGACCGCCCCGATGCGCGCGCCCACACGGCGCGCCGGGAGGATGAACAACGGCAGCACCACCAGGGAGATCGCCGTCAGCCGCCACTCGAGAAGAAGCATCGTGGTGAGTGTGGTGGCAAGAACGACGACGTTCGACACCACGCTTCCGAGGGTGGAGGTGACGGCAGTCTGTGCACCGACGACATCGTTGTTCAGCCGGCTGATCAGCGCACCCGTCTGTGTCCGGGTGAAGAACGCGACGGGCATCCGCTGCACCTTGTCGAACAACGCAACGCGGAGGTCGTAGATCAGGCCCTCACCGATGGTGGAGCTCAGCCACCGCTGGACGACAGCGAACACGGCGTCACCGAGGGCAGCAAGAACGAGAACGAAGGCCAGAACCGTGATGGCGGACCGGTCGGAAGCGGGAATGGCGTCGTCGAGGATCGAACGGAAGAGCAGGGGCGGCACGAGCCCGAGCAGCGCGGAGGCAAGGATCGCGAGGAGAAACCCGGTGATCCGCCACCGGTAGGGACGCGCGAAGGTTCCTGCGCGTCGGAGCGTCTCGCGACGCACCTTCGCACCCTTGACGGCGTGCGCATCACCCGGGATGAGGGAGTGTGGACCCATTCGCACCCGTGTGAGGCTACGGCCGGCACAGCCCCTAGTGTCAGTGACATGTCATCGCGACGATGCGCCTCCCTCGCGGCGGGTCTCGCCCTCGTCCTTGCGGCCTGCTCGGGCGGCGGCACCGCCCCGACACCCGCCGAGTCGACACTTCCCGAGGCGGAGTGGACCATCGAATGGAAGCCCTGCGTCGACTCCTACGCGGACGGTTCGGAGTGCGGCACCATGGAGGTGCCGTACGACTACTCCGACCCGTCCGTGGGCACGTTCACCCTGCGCATGCGCCGCCATCCGGCTGGCGAACCCGACAAGCGCATCGGCACGCTCCTCGTGAACCCCGGGGGTCCGGGCTTCGGCGGGCAGTTCCTCGCAGAGAGCGCAACCTCCATCTTCGGTGCCGATGTGGTTGCCAGCTTCGACATCCTTGGCTGGGACCCACGCGGAACCGGTGAGTCAACTCCTGCGGTTGACTGCTTCGACGAGTACGACAGCTATGTGTCCTACGACCCCACCCCCGAGACCGACGAACAGAAGCAGGTCATCATCGATGTGTCGCGGAAGTTCGCCGAGGCCTGCGGGGACGCGAGCGGGGCGATCCTCCCCTACATCTCCACGAACAACAGTGCACGGGACATGGACGCCATCCGTCGGGCCCTCGGTGAGGACAAGATCACGTACTTCGGCTTCAGTTATGGCAGCGAGCTCGGCGCAACGTGGGCAAGCATGTTTCCCTCCACGGTCCGTGCCGCCGTCCTCGACGGTGCCGCCGACCCCACCGCCGATGCCGTCACCGGATCGCTGCAACAGGCCGCCGGGTTCGAGAAGGAACTCAATGCGTTCCTCGACCAGTGCGCGAAGAACACAGCCTGTCCGTTCTGGAACAAGGGCAAACCGGCAGAGGCGTTCGACGCCCTGACGGAGGAGGTGGACGAGAAGCCCGTTGTCGTGTCGGCGGACCGCACCGCCGTGACCCAATCGGTGTTCTTCACCGCGGTGGCACAGGCCATGTACACCTCGTCGCAGTGGCCCGAACTGGAGCAGGCTCTCGCCGATCTCCAGCGCGGCAAGGGACGCGGCATCCTCGCGCTGTACGACGAGTACTACCAGCGCAACGCCGACGGCTCGTACGGCAACGAACTCGAGGCGTTCACCGCCATCTCGTGCCTCGACGACCCGGGGCCGAAGTCGGTCGGGGAAATCGATGCGTACCTCCCCGAGTTCGTGAAGGCGGCGCCCCGCTTCGGTGCGTACTTCGTCTCTGGGTACACGTGCGTGTACTGGCCGGCCACGCCCGACCTGCGCAACGAGGTCACGGGAAGTGGAGCAGGGCCGATCATCGTCGTAGGCACCACCGGCGACTCCGCAACCC
>JBJTFB010000070.1:0-3753 GCA_046093205.1 Acidimicrobiales bacterium | reverse complement strand
CTGAAGATCCTGCTCGGCCTCGGTGACCCGCTGATCGGGCGCATCCTGTCGGTCGACACCACCGAGATGTCGTTCAGGGTGTTCAAGCTGCGTCCCGACCCGAAGAACAAGGTGACGTGGGAGAACCGTGACCTCATTCAGGTGCGCGACCTCGACGGTCTCTGCGCGCCCTGGCTGGGCCACTAGCGTCTCGGGGGTGACAGCCCCCATCGTCATCGTCGGCGCCGGCTTCTCCGGTGCGGTCGTGGCCCGTGAGCTTGCGGAGGCCGGCATTGCCTCCACCGTCATCGATGGGCGTACGCACGTGGCGGGCAACGCCCACACCGAGCGCGACCCGAACGGCGTCATGGTGCACGTGTACGGCCCGCACATCTTCCACACCG
Source organism: Acidimicrobiales bacterium (assembly GCA_046093205.1). GTDB lineage: Bacteria > Actinomycetota > Acidimicrobiia > Acidimicrobiales > Ilumatobacteraceae > UBA2093. Next base: position 3,370 of record JBJTFB010000070.1, on the reverse strand, counting down.
GCGAGGCACGTGTGTGGGAGTACGTGAACCGCTGGGGCGAGATGGTTCCCTACAACCACCGCGTGAAGGCCACGGTGCGCGGCAGTGTGTACTCGCTGCCGGTGAACCTGCTCACCATCAACCAGTTCTTCGGGGCCACCATGTCACCCGCCGAGGCGGAGAGCTTCATCCGCGCGAAGGCCGACGACTCCATCGGCACGCCGGTGACGTTCGAGGACCAGGCGCTCAAGTTCGTCGGCCGCGAGCTGTACGAGGCGTTCTTCAAGGGCTATACCCAGAAGCAGTGGGGACTGGCCCCCACCGAGCTCCCGGCATCCATCCTCGCGCGGCTGCCGGTGCGGTTCTCCTACGAGGACAGCTACTTCAACCACCCGTGGCAGGCGATCCCCCGCGACGGCTACACGCCGATCGTGGAGCGCATCCTCGACCACCCGTCGATCGAGGTGCGCCTCGGGGTCACCGTCTCGCCGGCGGACCTCGCCGGTGCGGAGCACGTGTTCTGGTCGGGCCCGATCGACGAGTGGTTCGGCCACGAGCACGGCCGGCTCGGCTACCGCACCCTCGACTTCGAGGCCGAACATGCCACCGGGGACTTCCAGGGGTGCCCGGTGATGAACTACTGCGACCCCGAGGTGCCCTACACCCGCATCACCGAGCACAAGCACTTCGCCCCGTGGGAGTCGCATGATGGAACCGTGGTGTACCGCGAGTACAGCCGGCTCGCGGGGGAGGGCGACATTCCGTACTACCCGATCAGGATGGTGCGCGAGAAGGAGCAGCTCCTGAACTACGTGGGGGCCGCCCGCGCTGCCTCCGGGGTGACCTTCCTCGGCCGGCTCGGCACGTACCGGTACCTGGACATGGACGTGACCATCAAGGAGGCCCTCGAGGTGGCCGATGTGTTCCTCGCCGCCCGTCGGGAGGGCACCGCAATGCCCTCGTTGACGGTCGAGCCCCTGTGAAACTAGGGGGATGACCTCGCACCTGCTGGCCCGGTTCCGGGTGGCCGCGGCCGGCTTCGCCGAGCCCACGCTGTACGTGCGCTCCGCCGACGGGGTCGCAGACGACGCGGGACTGCACCTGATGAAGGGTGCGACCGCCATGTTCGACACCACCTTCGGGGCGTTCTCCGCCGGTCGCTGGTGCCGGCTCACGAACGTGTCCGACGTTCACGCGACGGTCGATGTCAGCGGGAGGGTGAGGGTCGATCTCGTGGCGCACTCCGACGGGGTGGACACCGTCATCGCCACGGAGGAGCACGGGGCGCCCGCGGCGTGCCACGACCTGCGCGAACTGAACGCGGAGTCGCTGTACGTGGTGGTCACCGCCCTCGAGGACAACGTGACCCTGCGGGGAGGGGAGTGGCGCACGGACACGCCGCCGCTGCGCGACGTGCGTCTCGGGGTGGCCATCACCACGTTCAACCGCCAGGAGTACGTGCTGCGCACAATCGAGCGTCTGCTCGCACTCGAGTCGTCGGTGCCCGAGATCACCGGGCACCTGCGGGTGCTGGTGGTGGACAACGCACGCAACCTGGAGCCCGAGGTTCCCGCCGGTGCGCCGTTCCGTCTGGTACCGAACCCGAACCTCGGCGGCGCGGGCGGTTTCGCACGCGGCCTGATCGAGTTCCGCAGCGAGGGCTGGAGCACGCACGTGGTGTTCATGGACGACGACATCAGCCTGGAGCCCGAGGCGATCGCCCGAACCATCACGCTGCTGTCGCACGCGACATCCGGTGACCTCTGCGTGCACGGGGCGATGATGAGCGAGGAACAGCCGTGGCTGCAGTTCGAGGCGGGCTCGCACTACGCGTACCGCGCGGTGTACCCGCTGCGTGCCGTGGGCCGGGGCCTCGACATGCGCCGCCGCACCGTGGTGCTGCACGACGAGCTCGAGGAGGACCTGCACTACTCCGCGTGGTGGTTCACCGTGTTCCCCATGCACATCGCCAAGGACAACCCGCTGCCGGTGTTCGTGCGCGGCGACGACGTCGCATTCGGGCTCATGCACACCGGTCAGCACACGGTGACCATGCAGGGGATCTGTGTGTGGCACGCCGACTTCGCCCTGAAGAACAACCCCTCGTCGCTGTACTACGAGGTGCGCAACTTCGCGCTCATCGACACGCTCGTGTTCGACGACCACAGGGCCCGCCACCTCGCCTGGCGCTACCTCGGGTTCGGCTTCCGCAACGCGTACTCGCACCGCTACGCGAGCGCCGAGTACATGATCCGCGGCATGAAGGACTTCCTCGCCGGACCCGAGGCATGGATGCGCATCGACCATTCCGCGAAGCACGACGAGATCCGCCGCGTCGACGAGGAGAAGGCCGCCCCGTTGACGGATGACCTCATTGCGCTCGGGTTCAGCGCGCCGCGGCCGAAGTTCATCCGCCTCGGGGGGTACCTGCTCACCCCGTTCCTCGGGGCGGGGCAGTTCCTCCCCCGGTTCCTGCGCTCGGACGCCGTCGGGGTGGCGCAGATCGACGTGCGGGCGGTCGGCCTCGGCATCCGGCACCGGCGCATCCTCTACCGTCACCCCCGTTTCGACGAGGGTTTCGTGTGCGAGCGCGACTACCAGCGCTTCCGTCGCATCCGTCGCGAGGTGTTCGTCACCACCGTGCAGCTGCTGCGCACGTACCGGCGCCTGAAGAAGTCGTACCGCGCGGCCTACCCGCAGATGGTGGGCGACGCCTACTGGCGCGAGCAGTTCACCCGGCCCTGATCAGGCCCGGGCGGCTGTTGCCATCAGCACCGCCCATGTGGACGGGCCCACGCGGCCGCTCTGGGGGAGACCGGCGCGCGCCTGGAACGTCCTCACGTGCCGCGTGAGGGAGGGCCCGAACACGCCGTCATCGGAGATCTTCGTGCGCAGCACCTTGGCGAGCGCCCGCTGCACCGTGCGCACGGCCGGGTGGCGCGAGCCCGACTTCAGCACCGCCAGTTCCGGCCGTGCGGTGAGACCGAGTGCATCCCATGTGGCGCGGTCGACCGAGCCGGTGGCCGGGAGGTTCACGGTGGTCTGGAAACTGCGCACCGCATCCGCGGTGGCACGGCCGAACACGCCGTCGGTGGAGAGACGCTTCTTGCCGGTGAGGTTCAGCACCTTGTTCAAGGTCTTCTGCACGCTCTGCACCATCACCCCGCGGTGCTTCGATGCCAGGGGGAGCCCCGGCACAACCGGCGCGGTGGCGGCCGCGGCGGGCAACAGGCCCTTGGTGCGCAGGTCGTCGAGCTGGGCGCGCAGGAACAGGGCGAACTCGGTCTGCCCCGTGGCGTTCAGGTGCACCCAGCAGCACAGTGAGTCGTTGTCGAACCAGCGCCACTGGTTGGCGGCACCGCTCGCGGCGTTCCAGTCGAGCACGGTGACC
>JBJTFB010000069.1:0-4666 GCA_046093205.1 Acidimicrobiales bacterium | reverse complement strand
CCGGTGAACATTCAGATCCCGCACGCATGTGGCCGCAGATCGTGGAGTCGCTCAAGCCACTCGCTCGTGCCATCTTCAAGCCCGCCTCGGTGGAGTCCGTCACCGACAACGTCGTCACTGTGCGGCTGCCCGCGAACATGCCGCTCGCCAAGGCGGAGGAACAGAAGCAGGTGCTCGTCGAGAGCGTGCGGAAGATGTGCGGCGCCAGGTTCACGGTGTTGTTCACCAAGGACGACACCGGTACCGCCCCGCGGCCCGACGCGGCGGCGCCCGCGACCATCGTCGAACAGGTGCAGCAGGACGAACTCGCCCCCGTTGACCCGGCCGACATCCTCCCCGGCGAGGCATCCGACAACCTCGCACTCGATGCACTGCACGAGATGTTCCCGGGCGGCAAGGTGGAGAAGGCTCCCGCTCCGCGCGGCAAGAAGAAGTAGCCGGAGATGGGGAGTCCCTACACACCGGCAGTGCAGGCCCTGATCGACGAGTTCGGCCGTCTGCCCGGCGTCGGACCCAGAACGGCGGTGCGCATCGCACTTCATCTGATCCGTGCACAGGAGTCCGATGTGGCCAGGCTCACCCGCGCGATTGCCGAGGGCCAGAAGGTGCGGTTCTGTGAGCGATGCTTCAACCTGGCCGACGGTCAACTGTGCAGCATCTGCAGCGATCCGAAGCGGGACGCCACCAAGGTGTGCGTGGTGGAGAACTCCCGTGACCTCGCCGCGATCGAGCGGACCGGTGAGTTCCGCGGCACGTACCACGTGCTGCTCGGCGTCATGGACCCCATGGCAGGGGTGGGACACGACGACATCAAGATCCGTGAGCTCGTGGTGCGGCTCCAGACCGAACCCATCGACGAGGTGATCGTGTGCACGGGCAACAACACCGAGGGTGATGTCACGGCGGCATACATCGCAAAGCTCATGCGCCCCATCGGCATCAGTGTCACGCGCATCGCAAGTGGCCTGCCCGTGGGCAGCGATCTCGAGTTCGCCGACGAACTCACCCTCGGTCGCGCGCTCGAGAACCGCCGCGACGTCCAGCAGAGTTAGGCCGTCCGGCCCCCGGACCGGCCCGACTTGTCGGCCGACACCGACTGTGCGTGGTACAGGCCCTTGTGCCCGCTGCACACATACGCAGTGGCACAGGCAACCGCAAAGAGAACGGCACCGGAACCGCCGAACAACTCGACACCGAGGAACACGCACGCGAGCGGCGTGTTGGCGGCGGCCGCGAGAACCGCGACGGCACCGACCATCGCGAACAGCGCAACGTTCGCCCCGAGCACGCTGCCGAACGAGGCACCGAGCAGCGCACCGGTGACCATCATCGGGATCACCTCGCCCCCGACGAAGCCGGTGCCCACGCTGATCGCGGTGAGCAACGGCTTCACCGGCCACTGACCCGCTGCCGACCCGGCGAATGCCTGTTGCGCGAGGTGAACGGAGAGACCCTGGTTGTCACGCCACCCGAACAACAGCACCAATGCGGCAACCACCGCACCGCCGATCATCGGACGTGCCGGGTACCACGCGACGGAGCGCGTCACCACGCCGCGGACACCGTGCGTGAGGGCCACGAACGCCGTTGCCACGAGACCGGCGGCAACACCGAGAAGCAGCACCTGCCATGCGAGGGTGGCCGACCACACGAACGACGGGAGAGTCGGGTAAGCGGTGTGTTCGACACCCAGCATGCGCACCGTGGCGTCGCCCACGAGGCTCGCAATGAAGGCGGGAACGATGGCCTCGTACCGCACGCGGCCGATCCGCTGCACCTCAAGTGCGAACACTGCTCCCGTCACGGGAACGCCGAACACCGAACCGAAACCGCCCGCCACGGCCGCCACCAGCATCAGCGAACGGTTGTGTGCGTCGAGACCGAGCCGGCGACCCACGGGGTCGGACACCCCTGCGGCGAGCTGCAGCGCCGCACCTTCTCTCCCCACCGATGCACCGAACAGGTGCGAGACCGTGCTCCCGGCGAAGATCAGTGGCGACATGCGCAACGGCACACCGGTGCGGTGCTCGTGGATCTGCTCGATGATGAGGTTGCTGCCCCGCTCGAGGCCGCGGCCCCCGTAGTGATACGCGCAACCGACGACGAGCCCGGCAACCGGCAGCAGCCACACGAGCCAGTCGCGGGCCTCGCGGCTGGAGCCGGCCCAGTCAAGTGTCCCGATGAATGCCGCGGACAACGCACCGGCAGCGACACCGACGAAGGTCGCAAGCACCGCCCATCGGGCGATGTGCCTTGTTCTGTCGACTACGTCCCCGAATCGCACGGGACCGGGTGTGCTGCTCAGAGCGAGCGGACGATGATCGCGTCGCCCTGGCCACCGCCGCCGCAGAGTGCTGCAGCACCCACGCCGCCGCCGCGACGGCGCAGCTCGTGGAGGATGGTGAGGGCGAGACGGTTGCCGCTCATCCCGATCGGGTGACCGAGCGCGATGGCACCGCCGTTCACGTTGACGACGTCGTCGGTGATGCCGAGCTCGCGCATCGAGGCGATGCCCACGGCGGCGAATGCCTCGTTCAGTTCGAACAGGTCGATGTCGCCCACCTTCATGCCTGCCCTGTCGAGAGCACGGAGGATGGACCGCGCCGGCTGGTGCAGCAGCGATGCGTTGTCGGGACCCGCGACCATGCCGTAACCGAGGATCTCACCGAGCGGCTTCACACCGCGTGCCTCGGCGGCCCTGCGCGACATCACCACGACGGCCGAACCGCCGTCGGAGATCTGGCTCGCGTTCGCCGCGGTGATCGTGCCCGCCTTGTCGAACGCCGGCTTCAGGCCGCCGAGCGACTCCATGGTGGTGTCGGCGCGCACGCCCTCGTCGTTCGTGACCATCAGCGGGTCACCCTTGCGCTGGGGAACGGCGACAGGAACGATCTCGTCGGCCAGCTTCCCCGCGGCGATGGCCGCGGCGGCACGCTGGTTCGACTTCATCGCCGCGTCGTCCTGCTCCTCGCGGCTGATGCCGCCGGCGGTGTAGCGCTCGGTTCCGAGACCCATGAGGCACGCATCGAAGGCGCACCACAGGCCGTCTTTGATGATGGCGTCGGCGAGTTCGGTGTGTCCGTAACGGAAGCCGCCGCGTGCACCCATCGCCAGGTACGGGGCATTGGTCATGCTCTCCATGCCGCCGGCGACCACGATGTCGGCCTCGCCGTTGCGGATCATCTGGTCGGCGAGATAGATCGAGTTCAGGCCCGACAGACAGACCTTGTTCACGTTCACCGACGGGACGCTCATCGGGATCCCGGCCTTCGAGGCTGCCTGACGGGAGGGGACCTGGCCCTGGCCGGCCATGAGCACCTGACCCATGATCACGTGCTCGACCTCCTCGGGCTTCACCCCGGCGCGCTCGAGCGCGGCCTTGATGGCGAAGCCACCGAGATCGGCGGCGCTGAAGGAGGAGAGCGCACCGCTCATCTTCCCGATGGGTGTGCGTGCCCCTGCGACGATGTACGAACCGGCCATGTCCGATTGCTCCTTTTCGGGGTGCCCGACGGGCCGGGCACCGACCGATTCAGGCTAGGTGACGGACCCCCGCTTCTCGCTATCGTCGGCGCCCATGGAGAAGATCCTCGAGGCCATCCAGAACGGCGCTTCCGGCGACCAACTGGCGTCCATCCCCCTGCCCAAGTCCTACCGCGCGGCGCACGTCCGCAAGGAGGACGAGAAGATGTGGGAGGGGGTGCCGAGCAACGAGAAGGACCCCCGCAAGAGCCTCCGCGTGGGTGAGGTGCCGCTGCCCGAGATCGCGCCCGATGAGGCAGTGATTGCCGTGATGGCGTCGTCCATCAACTTCAACACGGTGTGGACCAGCATCTTCGAGCCCATCAGCACCTTCGGGGCGCTCTCCAGGCTCGGTCGCGAGAGCGAGTGGGCGAAGCGCCACGACCGCGACTACCAGGCCGTCGGCAGTGACGCATCGGGTGTGGTGCTGCGCGTGGGCAGCGCGGTGCGCAACTGGAAGCCGGGCGACAAGATCACGGTGCACTGCAACCACGTCGACGACCAGGATCCGTCGTCGCACGGCGACTCGATGATGGGAGCGAACCAGCGCATCTGGGGCTACGAGACCAACTTCGGCGGCCTGGCGGATCTCGCCGTGGTCAAGGCCAACCAGTTGATGCCCAAGCCCGCGCACCTCACGTGGGAGGAGGCGGCCGTCAACGCGCTGTGCAACAGCACCAGTTACCGCATGCTCGTGTCGCCCACCGGGGCGAACATGAAGCAGGGTGACGTCGTCTTGATCTGGGGCGCAACGGGCGGTATCGGTGCGTACGCAACGCAGTACGTGCTGAACGGTGGTGGCATCCCCGTTGGAGTGGTGTCGTCACCGGACAAGGCGGACATCCTGCGCGCGATGGGTTGTGAGGCGGTCATCGATCGCAAGGCTGCGAACTACAGGTTTTGGAACGACGACAACACCCACAACGAGTCCGAGTGGCGCCGTCTCGGTAGCGACATTCGCTCGCTGGTCGGCGAGGATCCGGACAGCGTGTTCGAGCACCCTGGCCGCAGCACCTTCGCCGCATCGATGTACGTGGCCAAGAAGGGCGGCACCGTCGTCACATGCGCAGCGACCAGCGGCTTCATGATGGAGTTCGACAACCGCTTCTTCTGGATGCGCCTGAAGAAGCTGGTCGGCAGCCAC
>JBJTFB010000068.1:0-12217 GCA_046093205.1 Acidimicrobiales bacterium | reverse complement strand
GGCGGTGAACGGTGCCGCGGTCGGTGCCGGCATGAACCTTGCCCTCGGGTGCGATGTGCGCATCGCCGCGCGCCGGGCACGCTTCGACACGCGCTTCCTCCAGATCGGGATTCACCCCGGTGGAGGCCACACATGGATGTTCCGCCGCATCGCGGGCCCCCAGGCCGCGATGGCGGCAGTCGTCTTTGGTGAGGTGCTCGACGGTGCCGAGGCCGAGCGCGTCGGGCTCGTGTGGAAGTGCGTGGACGACGACAGGTTGCTCGAGGCCGCCCAGGAGATGGCCGCCCGCGCCGCCAGCCGCCCGCGGGCACTGCTGGAGGTCACGAAGAAGACCATCCAGGACATGCACGACGTGACGACCCATCCCGATGCGGTCGCACGCGAGCTCGAGCCACAGCTGTGGAGCACCAAGCAGCCGTGGTTCGCCGAGATGATCGGCGCGATGCAGAAGAAGATCTCGAGGAAGTGACCCGGCCGTCCTGACCGGGTGCGTCAGGACAGGGTGATCCTGATCTTCTGTGCCGAGTTCCCCCCGGGGCCGGTGGGCAGCACCTGGATGTCGAAATCGGTGCCACCCGGGGTCCACGGCGCGTTGCGCGGCGGGACACCGAAGCACTTCGAACCGATCGCCCACTCCAGCGTGACGTACGGCTTGTTCGCCGTGTCGACGGGGGTGTCGTTCGCCATCGCGGTGTCGGTGGACTTCAGGGCATCACACTGTCCGACACCCGCGTTCGGGATGTCGGGGACGAAGTAGAAGCCGCCGAGGTCATAGAACGAGCCGGTCTCGCCGTCGTTGGCGAGTCGCTGCGGACGGTATGCCCGCAGCCACAGGGTGCCCGACTGGCCGACGGTGATGTTCGGCTCGCTCACGAGCGCGGCACCGTCCGGCCCCACCGTGGACTGCGTGTAGTCGATGTTGTTGAAGTTCGTCCCGTCGGTCGACCAGGCAAAGAACATCGGGTGCGTCACGAACACGAATCCGGGGCTGCTCGTGAACTCGTACGAGTTCCCGTCGGCTGTGGTGGCCCTCATCGTGAAGGTGTGCAGACCGTTCGGAAGGTCGGTGCCCGTGAAGGTGTAGGCCGATCCGAAGTCGAACTGCTTGGCGGCGTCACCGCCGCACATCTTCCCCTGGCCCATCGACCACTGGTAGTCGCCGGTGTTGCAGGTGTTCCTGAGCTCGACATAGTTGACGGGGGCATACGGTGCGCCGTTGCCTTTCAGCTCGAGCTTCGTGACGTTGGAACCGCACACCGACGTGATCGGCTGGAACACCATCGACATCGACTTGGTGATCGTGGAGGCGATGTTTGCCGGTGTGGCCTGGAACGCTCCTGCCCCGTAGGCATTGATGGTGCCGGCGAAGCGGGGCTGCGTGGCCTTGAAGTTCGTGAAGATCCGGAAGTCGACCGAGGAACAGTTCGCCTGGGTCGCATTCTCCACGGCAACCTTCGGTGAGGGGGTGGAACTGTCGGCGGAGTCCACCACCGCGTCGCCGTCGTCATTCACGTCGAAGGCGTTCGGGATGCCGTCGTCGTCCTTGTCACCGCCGAGAAGATCGTCGGTGGACTCAGCGAGCCCGCCGCCCTGTGCGGGCTGCTGGACCGGGTTGTTGACGGTGTTGCCCGTCGGGGGAGCGAGCTCCCTCCCGTCGGGGCCGCACGTGGGGGTGTTCACCGGCTGGCAGGGGTCACCCACTGCCGCGGCAATCACGGTGAAGTCACCGGTCGACACCGACTGGTTTTTGCCGTAGTTGCCCACGCCCGACGGCTTGCCCTTCGAGGCCTTCGCGAGGGCACTGGTGGAGGTGTCGGCCAGCTTGCTCTTGGCCAGCGCGAAGGCGTAGCCCTGCACGGCGGACACCTTCTTCACCTGCAGGGTGCCGAGCGAGATCTTCGTCGACGACGAGGCCTTCAGCTTGGAGGTGACCTTCGATGCCGTGGATGACTTGGAGCCCGACCAGCCGATAACGCCGGGACCGAAGTACGCCCCCTTGCCGGTGGCCGATGCGCCGCTGACCAGCTGGATGGTGGCACCCTTCGTGGTGGACACCTTCGACGACTTCAGGGTGATCTTCTGGGTTGCCTTCGTGACCTTCGCCGATGCGAGCGTCTGTCCCTTCGCCGACACGAGCAGCACCGTCAGGTTCTGGGCGCCCTTCAGTGTGGTGGTCAACTGGTAGGACTTCGAGAGTGACTGCACACCGGCACGCACGGGTGACACCCCGAGACCGGCGAGTGTCACCGTCGCGGCGACTGCTGCGACAACTTTCCTGGTGTTCGACGAAGCGGACATCGTTCCTCCCTGCGGGCACCGTGACGGTCCCTGAAATGAGTTCAAACGGTACCATCGGTCGTCGTGTTGCGCAGGCGGTTGCTGGTTCCCGGGGCCGCCGCGGTGTTGCTCGGGATGGTGCCGGTCGGGTCCGCAACGGGTTCAACGCAGAAAGTGGCCGGTGCGGCGGTGTCCGCCTCCGCCGCGCCGACCGACCTGTGGAGCCTCGACCGCATCAACCAGCCGGCCCTGCCCCTCGACGGGAACTCATCAGCCGGTGCACTGACGGGCGAGGGAGTGGACATCTACGTGGTGGATTCCGGCGTGCGGCCCTCGCACGAGCAGCTGAACGGGCGGGTGGTCGCCGGGTACGACGCGCCGACGGATTCGGGGAACTCCGAGGTCGACCCCCGCTCGTCGGACTGTGACGGTCACGGCACGCACGTGGCAACCGTGGCGGCCGGGGCCACCGTGGGTGTGGCGCGCGCGGCCCGCATCGTGTCGGTGCGGGTGCTCGACTGCGAGGGGAACGGCGAGATCGACGATGTCATCGGGGCGATGAGATGGGTGAGGGGCCACCATCAGTCGGGTCGCGCGGCGGTCGCCAACCTGAGTCTCGGGGTCGACCTCGGTGACGACGGTGCGGGGATCGTCGAGATGGTGAAGGAACTCGTGCGCGACGGCATCGTGGTGGTGGTCGCCGCGGGCAACGGGGACAGCTCGGGCAGGGGCATCGATGCGTGCCGCATCGCACCCGGCAACGACCCCGCATCGTTCACCGTCGGTTCTGTCACGAGGTCGGATGCCGCGGCCGCGTACTCGAACTTCGGGCCGTGTGTCGACATCTGGGCCCCCGGTGGCGACCGCACGAGCCCGGTGACCGGGGGCTGGTACCGCAACGACACCGACTACATGGGCGACATCGGCACCTCGATGGCCGCGCCGCACGTGGCGGGCGTGGTGGCCCTGCTCGCGGGCCAGCAGCCAGGTCTGTGCCCCGGCCAGCTCACCGACGCGGTGGTGGAGAGGTCCACGAAGAACGTGATCACCGGGCTCGACGCCACGTCTGCGAACAGGATGCTCCTCGCCGACACTGCCCCCGTTGCCACGGTGCGCACACCGGGCCGCCCCACGAACATCGTGGTCACGCCGGACTCCTCGTCGCTGCTCGTCGGGTGGGACCCACCGTGTGACGGTGGCTCCCAGGTCACCTCGTACAGGGTGTCGGTCCTGTACGGGGGCAAGGTGGTGAAGCGCGTGACCGTCGACGGCACGAGGCGCGCCGCACGCGTGCGGGGCCTGGAGCCGGGGCGTGTGTATGCGGTGGCTGTGAAGGCGTCGAATGCGGTGGGCGCCGGCACTTCCACCGACCGGGTGGTGGCGCCGCGGGTCGTCTCGTTGCGCAAGGGCCGTGCGATACGTGTCGACTTCCTCGTGTCCACCGACACCGACGATGAGCCGACTCTCCGGACATTGACGCCGAAGGTCTGCAGTTCCAGGCCGACACGCCTGACCGGGTTGTCCACAGGCACGTGCCGCTACGCGGTGCGCCCCTATGGCGCACAGTCCGACTTCGTGCGCACGATCCGTGTGTCACCGTGACACGCAACGGCTGACGTCCGTACTTTTCCACAGACTTCACTCGGGGCCGTCACGGGTGTACCTTCCCGTCAAGGGAACCGGAGGGGACCCACGGGGTCCCCGGGAAGGGGCAGCGATGAGCAAACGACATCGCAGCGAGGAAGTCGCACCCGTGCCGCGCGCCGAGGTCAGGGCGCACGCGCACAACGAACGTCACAGGGTGCACAGCGAGTTGCATCTCGTGGAGGAGGCGGTGCGCAACGGCACCGAACCCGATGACGTCAACGAGCCGGGACCGGCGTGGAAACCGGTCCACCACCATGACGCCGAGCGCGGTCGCGAGAAGAGCCGACGCAAGGCCTTCAAGCACTGGAAGACGAAGGACTGGAAGCGCCGCAAGACGAACCGGCGCCGCCGCGCCGAGGAGTGGGAGAGGCTCGCCGAAGCGAGTTGATCAGCGCCCGAGCCAGGCGACGGCCCACTCCCGCCTGCGTTCGTGCCATTCCTCGACGGTGAGCCCGTAGCGAACGTGGTCCTCCCACGCACCGTTGATTTCGAGGAAGCGCTTCGCGACTCCCTCCTCGCGGACCTGCAGCTTCTCCATCACGCGACGACTGTTCGCGTTGCGCGGGATGATGCACACCTCTAGCCGGTGCAGGCTCAGTTCCTCGAAGGCGAACTCGGCGATCACCACGACAGCCTCCGACATGAAGGAGTTGCCGGCGCGAGCACGGTCTATCCAGTACCCGATGGTGGCGCACTGCATCGCCCCGCGGATCACGTTGTTCAGGTTGATCTCACCCGCGAACGCGCCGTCCACGAAGATGCCGAACGAGTACTGCGTGCCGGCGTGGCGTTCGCGCTCGCGGGCGGCGCACCGCGCGGAGAAGAGCTCGCGGCTCGTCTCGGGGTCGGGCTGGTGGGGCAGGCGCATGGGCTCCCACCGGGTGAGCCACTCGCCGTTGCGGCGGCGGACCTCGCTCCAGGCGGCGAAGTCCTGCGCCACGAGCGGACGCAGCACCACCCTGCGCCCATAAAGGCGCAGTCCGAGGCTCGAGGTGCGGCCCGGGTGCATCGCGGTCACGAGGGGAGTCTCCCACGCAGGGCGAGGCCGTGGAGAAGGCCGCGGGTGGAGACGGTGACGGACTCGAGGTGGAGTCGGCGCATCACCGCGACGAGGATGCAGCACCCCGCCACGATCACATCCGCTCGGTCGGCGGGCAGGCCGGGGTTCAGTCGACGGTCGGCGAGGGATTCCGTGGCGAGCGTGCGGAACACGTCCTCTGCCGCCTCGCGCGTGAGCTCGAAGCCGTGGAGCGCGGAAGGGTCGAAACTCTGCAGGCCGATCTCCACGGCGGCGACGGTGACGATTGTGCCGGCGACGCCGACAACCCTCGCTGCCGACAGTGCCGACGGTGTCGTACGCCCGATCTCCTCGAGTTCGTCCTGCACGGCCCCGATGACGTTCGTGAGGTCCTCCGGACGCGGGGGGTCGGTGACGATGTCGGACTCCGTCGCGGTCACTGCACCGACGGGGATGCTGACCGTGGCATGGGGCGTGTCGCGGCCCACGGAGATCTCCGTGCTGCCGCCGCCGATGTCGACAACCATCGTGTCGCCGTCCGCCGAGGGGAGTCCGTGCACGGCACCGGCGAACGCGAGCTCCGCCTCCTCCCGTGCCGTCAGCACCCCGAGGGTGAGACCGGTCGCCGCGGCGACCGACTCCACGAGCACCCGGGTGTTCGACGCGCGCCGGCACGCCGCCGTGCCGACCACGACACAGTCCGTCGCTCCGTGTGCCCGCGCGTTCTCCACGTGGCGCACGATCGTTGCCACGGTGCGCTCGACGGCGTCGGGGGACAGCTCGCCCGTGCGGTGCAGACCCTCGCCCAGTCTCGTGACCACCACGTCGTGGACGAGGTCGACCGTGCCGTCGGTGATGAGGAGGTTCGTGGAGTTCGTGCCCACGTCGATGAACGCCCGGACGGTCATGCCACCCTCGTTGCGTGCTTCTCGCCGCGCTCCGCAAGTTGCCTCGCCACCCATTCGCCCACCGGGTCGTCGCCGCCGGCGAGCCACCAGCCGAAATGTGCGTGCAGGCACTTCACGCCGCGTCGTGTGCCGCCCACGCCACCGGTGGGCCGTGGCCCCTCATGGTTCTCCGGCATGAGAGCGTTGCGCAGTGCGGCGTACGAACGGTGGACGGCGTCAACGGTGTCGAGTCCGATCTCCGCCTCCACGGTGTCCACTGCACCCTCGGACTCCAGGCGCCCGACAGCAGCGACCTCGTTGCGGCCGCACAGCCAGAAGAGGGTCGGCATGGGCGTGCCGTCGCGCAGCACGGGCCTGTTGCACAGCACCACGGGCCCGCCGTCTGCACCGCGGACGGCGACGGTGTACTCGCCCCGGGGCTCACGGCCGAGGAGTCGCACGACCGCGTCGTGGTCCTCCGGCCCGGGTTCGGCGCCGGGCAAGCGCACGGCTACCTGACGATCAGCCAGATGACGACGGCGGCAACGACCGCCACCACGGGCAGGGCCCGCTTGAGGATCGGTGCGCCGGCGGTACCCAGCAGGTCGATCGGCTGTGCCTCGGGGCCCTCGATCTTCCGCACGCCTGTCGTTGCCTCGGTGGCGGCAGGTGCGGGGGCCTCAGCCTGCGGTGCGGCGGCCGCCGCGGGCTGGCTCGCGATGAGTGTGTTCAGGTTCTCCACGAACTGGCTGAGCAGCTTGTCGCTGATGTCGGCCATCGCACCGCGGCCGAACTGCGCAACCTTGCCGGTGATCGTGAGGTCGGTGGACACGTTCACCTTCGTCTCGCCGGCGGAGACTGACTCCATGCGGGCGGTGATCAGTGCCGACGCGTTGCCCTTGCCTCCGGTGTCGCGACCCTCGCCCTTCAGCACGGCGCGGTGGCCGGCATCATCGCGCTCCACGAAGCTGGCCTGCCCCTTGAACTGTGCCTGGATCGGTCCGACCTTGACCTTCACCACGCCGCGGTAGGTGTCGCCCTCGACCTCCTGCAGTTCGGCACCGGGAAGGCACGGGGCGATGCGCTCCACGTCGGTGAGGATGTTCCATGCCTCGTCCACGGGGACGTTCACGGTGAATTCGTGGTTCAGGTCCATTTCGTCAAGTCCTCACGTGTGTCGATGTCGTCGGGAGATCCCTCGCAGGCTACTTCCACGACGAGTTCGGGACTCCGTTCCATCAGCACCCGTGCGCCCGAATCCGGGTCGGCATCCATCGATTCGAATGCGTCCCATGAGTCGGCGCGCAGCTTGACCGGGTTCCCGCGACGGCCCGCATACGTGGCCACGGCCACCGCCGCGTCGGCGTGCTCGACGGCGGACCATGCCGCGGGTGTGACGAACGGCTGGTCGGCAAGACCGATCACCACCTGTGTGGAGCCCGCGCGCCGCGCGGTGTCGATGGCGAGGAGAACCGACGAGCGCTGTCCGGATGCCCACGCGTCGTTGTGAACCGTCGGCACACCATCGAGGGCGGCGAGAAACTCGGGGCTGGTGTCGGCCCCGGTGACCACCACGCACCGGTCACCGCCGGCACCCACCATGGCGCGGACAGACCGTGTGACGACGGGCAGCGCGCCGACGGGGGCGAGGAGCTTGTGGACGGGCCCCGCGAAACGGCTCCCGGCCCCTGCGGCGAGGAGGACGAACGTGGTGCTGTGCGGTACATCCGTCATTTGCAATAGCCTGCCCGAAATGTCCTGTCGCCGCCACGCCCGACGCGGGGTACCCGCCGTGCTGCTGGTTGTGGCGACCCTTCTCGGGGCACCCGGCGCCGTGTCGGCCGCTCGCACCGAGCCGCCGGGCGACGGACTGGGCAAAGTCCCGAACGGCGTGAGCAAGGCCTCGACAAAGCCCACACCCGACCCGCGCAACCAGATGCCGGGCTACCTGTTCCGCAGCCGCGACAGGCTCGCCGTGGATGCGGCCGATGCACTGTCGCTGGTGCTCCGCCAGCCGAACACAGAGGACCCCACGTACCTGCGTCTGCGCCGGTCGGTGTCCGACGAGATTGCCCGCCGTCTGGCGCTCGATGCCGCCGCGTTGCACCGGAGGTGGAGCCGCGCATCGCGTGACCACCAGATTGCCGGTCTCGCTGCCATCACACAGATCGGTGTGCGCTACGTGGAGGGCAAGGAGGACCCGTACGTGCAAATGGACTGCAGCGGTCTCCACTGGTACGCATGGCGCGTGGCGGGTCTCGACATGCCGCGGCAGGCGGTGTCGCAGAAGGACCGTCACATGCGCATCGACCGCGAGGATGCAGTGTGGGGCGACATCGTCGGCGAGGGAACGCACGTGCACATGTACCTAGGCCTCGGGAACGCGATGATCCACGCGCCCTTCGAGGGCAAGCGCGTGAAGCTCAAGATGATGAGCGAGGCCCAGGCGCAGCGCAGCGTGTGGGCCGACCCCAGCGTGATCCCGCTCTACCGCCTCTAGTTCCCGGCAGCCGTCGGTGAAGGGTCAGTGGATGGCGCCGTCGGTCGCGCCGAGCGGTGCGGCGGTGCGGCCGGTGCGGCGCGCGATTATCTCACCCACGATGCTGATGGCGGTCTCCTCGGGCGTGCGGCCGCCGAGATCGAGGCCGATGGGGGACGACATCCGCGCGAGGTCTGCTGGATCGGTGATGCCCACCTCGGCGAGCCGTTCGAGTCGCTTCGCGTGCGTCTTGCGGCTGCCCATCACGCCGATGTAGGCAACCTTCGTGGCGAGGGCACCCTGCACCGCCGGCACGTCGAACTTGGGGTCGTGGGTGAGGATGCACACGGCGTCGCGCGGGCCGAGCAGGTGTCCCGAGCGCTCGAACAACGGGCCGGGCCACGACACGATCACCTCGTCGGCCATGGGGAAGCGTCGCTTCGTGGCGAAGACCTCGCGTGCGTCGCACACGGTGACGCGGTAGCCGAGCACCTTCGCCACCCGCGCGAGAGCGGCGGTGAAGTCCACCGCGCCGAAGATCCACATGCGCGGCGGCGGGGCGAACGACTCCACGAACACGCGGACCGTCTCGGTGTCCTGCAGGTCCTCCGGTGTGGACTGCCCCTGCGGGCCGTAGTGGCGGGTCACGGTGCGCGCGGCCTCGAGTTCGCCCACGGCATCGCGCAGCACCACGCGGTCGAGGCCGGGGTCGCCGAGCGAGCCCGACAGCAGGCCGTCGGGGGTGACCGCCATGGTCGCACCCGTGTGCGGACCCTCGATCACCGTGCACAGTGCCACCGGCAGCGTGTCGCGCACGCGCGCCGCGAAGCGGTCCCACGTGGAGTCGGGGCCCATCGCGCTCGTCACCACTCGAGCGGCTGGATGAACAGATGGATGATGCCGCCGCACGTGAGGCCCACCGCGAACGCCTCGTCGTCGGAGTACCCGAATGTCACCACGCGGCTCGGCTGCTCGCCGGCGAGGATCGCCAGTGCCTCGGAGACCACTGCGCCCTCCACGCACCCGCCACTGACGGAACCGATCACCTCGCCATCCTCGTTCACGGCCATGGCCGCACCGGTCTCGCGCGGGCCGGAGCCCTGGGTGTCGACGACGCGCGCGACCGCAACGCGCTTGCCGTCCCGCCTCCAGCGGTCGATGTCGTCCAGCAGGTCACGCACGGTTGATCACCTTCGTCAGTTGCTCGAGGGCCTCGAGGCTGTGTCCCTCGACGAACTCGTCCACGAACGGTAGTGCCGCCGCCATTCCCCGGGCGAGCGGTGCATACCCCGGGGTGACCTTCAGCGGGTTCACCCACACGATGCTGTGGGTCACCCGGTGCAGCCGCTGCATCTCGCCGCCGAGCACCGCCGGGTCGCCACGGTCCCAGCCGTCGCTGAGTATCACCACGATCGCCCCGCGGGCCATGCCGCGCACGCCCCACTCGTCGTTGAAACGGCGCAGTGTCTCGCCGAGCCGTGTGCCGCCGCTCCAGTCCTCCACGCGGGTGCCCGCGTCGCGCAGCGCGCGGTCGGGGTCGCGCGAGGACAGCTCCCGGCTCACGCGCGTGAGACGCGTGCCGAGGGTGAAGGCCTCCACCCGCTGGCGGCCCGCAACGCCTGCGTGAACGAAGCGCACCAGCGCCCGTGCGTACGGTTCCATCGAACCACTGATGTCGAGCAGGAACACGATGCGTCTCGGGCGCTCACCGTGGCGCGACCATCGCCGGCGCACGGCCTCGCCCTGGGCGGCAAGCGATGCGCGCACGGTTCGGCGCATGTCGGGGCGCCGGCCCGCGCGCGACGGCACCCACCGCAGGCTCGCGCGCGGGGTGCCCGCCACGCGCAGGCGCTCCATCCACTGCTGGGCGAGCCGCATCTCGTCGTCGGTGTAGCCGGAGAAGTCCTTTGCGCGCAGCGTCTCCACGCCGCTGAAGCGCAGGGTGATGGTGGGGTCGTCGTCGTTGCGCACCGAGCCGTCGTTGGCCCCCTCGTCCTCGGTGTCGACGGCGATCGTGACCCGCAGCACGTCCTGCTCCCCGGTGTGCGCCGACTCCCGGTGGTCCCAGAACACGGCGAACGCGCGGTCGAACGCGGGAACGTCCTCGGGCCGTCGCACGAGAGTGGCCCTGGCCGCCCAGTACACCGACGCGCGGTCGTCGAGGCCGACCAGCGAGAGCGCATCGACGAACGTGAGCACGGAGTCGAGCGGTGCCGCGATGTCGACGCCACGGAGCAGGCGGGCGAACGCAACCGCCATGCGCTCGGCGCCGGACTCGGCGACGAGGGTGTCGTTGCCGCTCACCCGTGGAGCATGCCGTGCTCGAGGGCGTGGCGCACCACCGCCGCCACACCGTGCTCGCGCACCCTGCTCTGGTCCTCGCGGTACTTCAGCACGGTTCCGAGAGTGCGGCCCACCACGTCGTCGTCGAGCCTCGTCACGCCGAGGCGCGCCAGCGCCGTCGCCCAGTCGATCGTCTCGGCAACCCCCGGGGGCTTGTACAGGTTGATCGACCGCAGGGACTCCACGGCGGCCGCGACCTGCCGTGTGAGCTCCTCGCCGGCCTCGGGAACACGCATGGAGACGATCTCCACCTCGCGCTCGAAACCGGGGTGCTCCACCCAGTGGTAGAGACAACGACGCTTGAGGGCGTCGTGCACGTCACGGGTGCGGTTCGAGGTGAGCACCACGATGGGTGGCACGGCGGCACGGAACGTGCCGAGCTCGGGCACCGTGACCTGGTAGTCCGACAGCACCTCCAGCAGGTACGCCTCGAACTCGTCGTCGGCGCGGTCGATCTCGTCGATCAGCAGCACCGGTCGCGTGGGCCCGTGCTGGTCGATTGCGCGCAGCAGCGCGCGCTTCAGCAGGAACCGCTCGGAGTACAGCTGGTTCTCGAGGTCGGCGGTGCCGCTGCGCGAGGCCTCGCCCGTTGCCTCGGCGGCGCGGAGGTGCAGCAGCTGGCGCGAGTAGTCCCAGTCGTACACGGCCTGCGCGGAGTCGATGCCCTCGTAGCACTGCAGACGGATGAGCTCGGTGCCCTGCCAGCGCGCGATGGTCTTGGCGAGCTCGGTCTTGCCCACCCCGGCCTCGCCCTCGAGGAAGAGGGGCCTGCGCAGTGACAACGAGAGGAACACCGCGGTGACGAGGCCCTCGTCGGCGAGGTACCCGTTCGCGGCC
This sequence comes from Acidimicrobiales bacterium, assembly GCA_046093205.1. Taxonomy (GTDB): domain Bacteria; phylum Actinomycetota; class Acidimicrobiia; order Acidimicrobiales; family Ilumatobacteraceae; genus UBA2093. The sequence goes on along the minus strand of JBJTFB010000068.1, from coordinate 729 downwards.
AGTCCGGCACGGACGTCGTCGGGTGAGGAGGGGTCGATCGCCACGGCTCAAGACTACGGTTGCCGCATGGATCTCGGACTCAGCGGACGCACGGCGGCGGTTGCCGCGGGCACGGCCGGCCTCGGCCTCGGAACAGCGAAGGCACTCGCGGCCGAGGGTGTGCGGGTGGCGGTGTGCGGACGCGATGCGTCCCGGGCTGGATGGTGTTCACCGTGACGCCGTCGGCCGCGATCTCCCGCGACACCGTCTTCAGGTACGCAGTGACCCCCGCGCGCGCCGTGTTCGACAGGATGATGTTCGGCACCGGCTGGCGCACCGAGGATGACGTGATCGCGAGCACCCTGCCCCACCCGCGCTCCCGCATGGGCGGGATGGCCACGTTGCACATCGCCACCACGGACAGCAGGCTGCGCTCGAGAGCAGGGAGGTACTCGTGCTCGGGCGTGGAGGCGAAGGTGCCCGCGGTCGGCCCGCCACCGTTCGCCACCAGGATGTCGACGCTGCCGAGCATGTCGATGGCACGTTGCACGAACTCGCGGCCGCCGTCGGCCGTGGACACGTCGCACGCGAACCCGACGGCCCCGTTGCCTATCTCCGCGAGCGCGGCCGACAGACGGGATGCATCACGTCCGCACACGACGACCCTCACACCCTCGGCGGCCAGTGCCTTAGCCGTGCCGAGGCCGACCACCGACTGCCCAGCGGCGCCCGACCGCGAGCAGACGCGCG
>JBJTFB010000067.1:0-10601 GCA_046093205.1 Acidimicrobiales bacterium | reverse complement strand
GGATGGGGTCGGCGGGGTGGTTGGGGAAGGTTCCATCGAGCTCGCCGTACATCACCTCGAGTTCCACGGACGCCAACCGCGCGAACACGGCGGGCACGATGAGGCCGCCCATGCCGTTCGCGGTGTCGGCCACCACCTTCACGGGCGCGATGGCCGCGGGGTCAATGAACGAGACCACGTGGTCGGCGAACTCGTCCAGCATGTCGCGCGAGCTCATGGTGCCACGGGCGGCAACCGGAGACGGACCCGAACCGGAAAGGACCCGTCGCGCAGTCTCACGGACCTCTGCGAGTCCCGACTCGATACCCACCGGCCGCGCACCCGACAGGCAGAACTTCGCGCCGTTGTACTGGGCGGGGTTGTGCGAGGCCGTGAACATGGCACCGGGCAACGCGAGCGACCCGGCCACGAAGTACAGGAGGTCGGTGCTGGCGAGCCCGAGGTCGATCACGTTCGCTCCGGTTGACATCACACCGTCGGCGAACGCGGCAACAAGAGACTCACCGGTGCGGCGCATGTCGCGTGCCACGAGCACGTCGGGCGTGCCGACGAACAATGCGAACCCCACCCCGAGGGCGCGGGCGACTTCGTCGTTCATCTGGTCGGGGGTGGTGCCCCGCACGTCATAGGCCTTCACGATCGCGTCGAGGACGCGCGGGTCAGTCGCCATCAATGTCCGAGGCTACTGGTGCCTCAAAGTCCTCCTCGACCACCGAACGACGAGGCGGTACGGCCGTGCCGTAACGGAACCTGCGTCGCGCGAACAGCACGACGAGCGCGATGCCCACGAAGGTGAGCAGATAACTGGAGAGATCGAGTCCCGACGGTTCGTACGACATCTCGACGGTGTTCGCCTCGGGCACCACCACCATCATGTTCGGTGCGGCGCGGTGGATGGCCGTCGCACCCTTCACCCGCCAGTTCGGGAAGTAGCTCACCTTCACGAGAACCGGCACACCCGTGCGGTCCACATCGAAACGCACCGACTCCTCACCGACCTCCACGTTCGACACCTTGACCTGCGGCAGCGCCCTCGACTGCACCTGTGCCGCGGGCAGAACGATGTCGACCTGCCGGCCGGGATCGCCGGGCTCGCCCACCCGGCGTTCCACGTCGACGGCGACGTCGGTGCGCTGCCATCCCGCGGGACCCGACGCCACGGGCAGGGCACCCCATTCGTCCCCGTGCTGGAACCATGACATGCCGACCTCCAGCCACCGCTCACGCTGGTCACCGGGGCGTTCTGCGACCACCACGGGCTCCGCGACAAGCGGCTCCACGATCGCGGTGTCGGTGATCTCGTACACGCGCCACGGCCCGCTCGAGGCGACCTCGACGAGGTCTTCCTGCCCGCGGGCCGACTCGATCGCCTCGGGGGTGAACGCCATGTAGTAGCGGATCCCGAGCTGACGCATGTAGCCCACACCGCGTGCCGCGTCATTGTTGTCGTAGCGGAGCTCCCGCACAGGGTTGCTGCTCTGCTTCGAGAGGGCGGCTGCCGCAACGAAGTGGTACGGCGTGGTGCCGGCCGCCTCGAAGTAGAGACCCTCCATCGAGCCGATGCAGCCGTCCGTCCAGAACGGCAGGAGCATGAGCCCCATGGTCGTGCCGTACTTGTTCAGTTCGCCCGAGTTCTCCCACAGTGCGCGCCCGCACCCGTGGCCTGGGTTCTCACCGAGCCGTTTCATGGTCTGCACGACGTCGTGGTACTCGCCGTAGGCGCCCTTGCCCTCGTACCCGGAGAAGTTCCAGCGGGCCCAGCCGTCACTGAACGCCCGGGTGGACGGAAACTTGAGGGGGCCCCACACGTAACTGGTGCCCGACGACGTGGATTCCACGCGCGCACCCGGGAGGCTCTGGTAGCGCACACCGAGCACCACCATGCACACGAGCGCAACCGAGGCGATCACCGCTGATGCCTCGTTCAGGTGCAGCGGCCGCGGGATGCTTCCCGGGTTGCGCTGCGTCTGCACCGCCTGCCTGGCGAATGTCCACACCTCGAGCACGCCGATCATCGCCAGCATGTAGCGCAGCAGATAGAAGAACGGCAGGATGCGCGGGTTCCACAACAGGCCGATGACCGGCAGGCTGCCCTGTGCGACCTTCACACCGATCATGAGGATGATCGCGTAGACACCCATCCACGTGCCGAGGAACCGACGGCGGGCCAGCGATCCCACGAAACCCGCCACGGCAAGCAGCGCGAGCAGCCAGTTGAACGTGTCACTCAGCGGGAAGTACATCTGCCAGAGGGAGTCGGAGCCACCGCTCGGCCTGGGCTCGTACTTCATGTCGGTCATGAACGCGTGGTTGCCGAGGAACGGCACGACCCAGAACGCCGACAGCAGCACCGCCGTCGACAAGGTGGTGAAGCCGAACCACATCCTCTGCAGGTCGCGCTTCATCACCACCATCAGCGCGGCCCCGAGGAACACGAAGATGAGCACGATGCCGTGGCACAGCGCGGACAGCGAGATGACGACCGCGGTCAGTGCGCGGTAGCGGCCGTCGTCCAGTCCGCGCGCCATGAGCCCGAGCCCCAGCACCGCGAGGGCGAGAGCAATGGAGAACGAGAACTCGCCCGCCATCGTGGATGCCAGGTTCCCTCCGTAGATCGTGAAGCTCTCGTCATACAGGAAGAGCACCGCCCCCGCCGCGAGGAGCTCGGGCAGCGGGTACGCAAGACGCGCAACGCGCCCCATCGCCCATGCCGCGGCCGGGAATGCGACCAGACCGCTCACCGCAACGATCTTGAACGCGATCCCGTAGGGCAGGACCGTGTCGAGCAACAGGATGAAGAACGCCGGCACCACCATGTAGAAGCGGTACACGGGCAGTCCCGCGTACCAGTCCATGCTCCAGCCCGTGATCCGCAGGTTCGGCAGGAGCACGTCGCGGAGGTAGGCCGGCGCCCAGACGTGCGCCCCCATGTCACCGCCGGTCGGGGTGTTGTTGCGCAGGATCAGGGAGGGCTGGACTGTCGCCAGGACCATGAGGGTGGCGCCGAGCACCACGAAGGTGGTGATCATGGAGCGGAGAGTGTGTGCCGCCTCCGATGCGCCGGCCTGCGAATCCTCCACCGCACCGTCGGGCAACCCGTCGTTGTTCGGCAACCCGTCGTCGGCCACCGGAGCAGGATAGGTGGTCATCGGACGAGCGAGACGACGGCGATGCCGCACGCATTGAAGGTCATGTGCACGGCGATCGGCAGGCCGAGCCGACCCGTCCTCGTGTAACAGATGCCGAGCACGATGGAAAACGCGAACAACCCGGGGAACTCGACGGGCTGCAGGTGAACCGCGGCGAACACGAGGCCGCCCACGACCACGGCGGCCGGCGCACCCCATGAGTTCGCGAGGCCTTGTTGCAGGAGTCCGCGGTACATCAGTTCCTCCACCACGGGAGCGGCCACCACGACGACGACCGCGAGCAGGAGGAACCATGCACCGGGTGCGGAATCGGAGAGCTCGCGTGCCCTGCGCTCGACCTCCTCGGGGGCGAATGCGCCGGGGAACAACCTGCTCAACGGCCAGTTCACCACCATCACGAGCCCGAACTGCGAAGCCACACCGATGGGCACGCCCCACCAGAGGTCCGACCACCTGAACGCGAGGCCGTAATCGTGACGCATCGACCCACTGCCGATCCCGCGCGAGAGCATCAGCACGAAAACGACGAACACTCCCCATAGCGCAAGGGCCGACAGCGCCGTGATCCACACGGGGAACCGGTCGGTGTCATCCGAGGGACGCCAGATGAGCCCGACGGCGAAGAGTGCCGCCAGGTTCCCGAGCAGGAATGCACCGAACCAGTAGGTGACGGCCCTGCGGGCCGTGAGTGCGGGGAAGTTCGGGATGCGGTCCATGGACCGCGTCAGCCGGCGAGGCGTCCCGCGCCGTACGTGTGCACGCGGTGACGCCGGTCCTCGAGGTGCCAACCGCTCGGGGCCTTCGTGCGGTCGGCGTGGACCGTGCAGAGGTCGTAGGCATGGGGGTCACGTTCGCCCGTGAGATCGTCGAGCCACACAAGGGAACGCGAGTACTGGTACGTGAGTGTCACCGCAGCGGGGTGAACGCAACCCTGTCTGGTGCAGTGACGAGCCATGCGGAGAAAAGTAGTGGCGGATGACCCCCGGGGCCGGGGATACATGCCTCCACCCCGCCCGTAGCATGAGGCCATGTCAGAGCTGCCTCCCCCGCCGCCGCCGCGCAACGAGCCTCCGCGCCCCCCCTTCAGGGGACCGCGACAGAAGCCGCAGGGCGAACAGGGCGCACGGCCGCCGATGCCGCGCTGGGCCATATGGGCGATCGTGGCGGTCGTTGTCGCACTCGCATTCGGCGCACAGTTCCTCAGCCCCAGCACCGGTGAGCGCCTCACGTACACCGAGTTCCTCGCCCAGGTGCGCAACGGGGACGTCAAGAGCGTCACCATCAACAACGCCACGAACACGATAAGCGGGACGCTGTCCGACGGGGGCAGGTTCACCACCACCGGCGCGGTGAACCTCAGCGACGCCGACGAGCAGCTGCTCAAGCAGATGGGCGTCGACTACGACTACAAGACCCCGCAGGCCAACTGGTTCACCAGCCTCGTTCCCATCATCCTGCCGTTCCTCTTCGTCATCGCGTTCTTCATGTGGATGCAGCGCCGCGCCATGGGCCAGCAGGGCAACATCATGTCCATCGGCCGCAGCAAGGCGAAGGCCTACCAGGCCGACAAACCCTCCACCACGTTCGCCGACGTCGCCGGCTACGACGGCGTGAAGCTCGAGATCAAGGAGGTCGTCGACTTCCTCCGCATGCCCGAGCGCTTCAAGGAGATCGGCGCACGCGTACCGAAGGGCATCCTGCTGGTGGGGCCGCCCGGCACCGGCAAGACCCTCTTCGCACGGGCCATCGCAGGCGAGGCCGGGGTGGGCTTCCTCTCCGTCACCGGCTCGGACTTCATGGAGATGTTCGTCGGCGTCGGCGCGAGCCGGGTGCGCGACCTGTTCCAGCAGGCCCGCAAGATGGGCAAGGCCATCATCTTCATCGACGAGATCGACTCCATCGGTCGCAAGCGCGGTGCCGGCCTCGGCGGCGGCCACGACGAGCGCGAGCAGACACTCAACCAGTTGCTGGCCGAGATGGACGGCTTCGAGACGGTCGAAGGCATCGTGATCCTCGCGGCCACCAACCGCCCCGACATTCTCGACCCCGCCCTGCTCCGCCCCGGCCGGTTCGACCGTCAGGTCGTGGTGCCGCTGCCCGAGTACGAGGAGCGTCTCGCCATCCTGAAGGTGCACTCGCGTGACAAGCGGATGGGCCCGGATGTCGACCTCGAGACGATGGCGAAGGCCACACCGGGCATGAGCGGAGCCGACCTCGCGAACCTCGTGAACGAGGCCGCACTCTTTGCGGTCCGCCGCGGCAGCGCGCAGATCGAGCGCATCGACTTCGAGAACGCGCGTGACCGGGTGGTCATGGGTGCCCGCCGCGAGAGCCTGGTGCTGAGTGCGGAGGAGAAGCGTGCAACCGCGTACCACGAGGGCGGCCATGCCGTGCTCGCGGCGGTGTTGCCCAACAGCGACCCCCTCCACAAGGTCACCATCCTCCCCCGCGGCATGGCCCTCGGCGTCACGTGGACGCTCCCCGAGGAACGCCACACGTACTCCCGCGAGTACTTCGAGGATGTCATCTGCAAGGCCATGGGCGGCCGCGTCGCCGAGAAGATCGTGTTCGGCCACCTGAACAGTGGCGCCGCGAACGACCTCGAGCAGGCCACGAACATCGCCCGGCGCATGGTGCGCGAGTGGGGCATGTCGGACTCCGTCGGCCCGATGGCGTGGCACGGCCAGCAGCAGGTGTTCCTCGGGGAGGACCTCATGACGAGCGGTCGCGAGTACTCCGACGCCACCGCAAAGATGATGGACGACGAGATTGCACGCATCCTGCGCGACCAGGAACAGCGCGCGCACGATCTGCTCGTGCGGCACCGCCGTGGACTCGACCTCGTGGCCGAGGAGCTGCTCTCGCACGAGACGATCGACGGCCCCACGGTCGGTCGTCTCGTGCAACAGGGCCTCGACAGCCCCGCACCCACGGAGTCCCCGATCGCCTGACCGTCGTGGCTGCCGGTCGCTAGTCCGGCGTCACCGTACCGAGACCATGCTCGGGCGTCGAGCCCGGGTACCTGCACTCGGCCACTGCGGCCCACAGGTCCTGCGCCTTCACCGGGCCCATGAAACCGGCCCTCACCGTGCCCTCTCCGTCGGCGACGACGAGACACGGCACCGCGTCGATCGCGTAGCGCCTGTGGATGTCGGTGTGTGCCGAGTACTCCACCTCCACCACAGCCACCTCGCGTGAGCGGAGCACCTCGGCCTTGTGCACGGTGTCGCGGCAGGCATCGCAGGTTGCCGACGTGAAAAGCAGCACGATCCACGGCGAGTTCGGCTCGTCGAAGTCGGCGCGGTCCACCTGGGTGGGAAGCGCGAAGCCACCCTGCGTGGGGGCGTCGGGCCGGCGCCGGCGCAACAGAGCCGACGTCACCACCGCCACGGCCGCAACCGCAAGGACGGCAGCGACGTTGTTCATCGTCCCGGCCTCACCGGCAGACCACCGACGATTGTGAAACCGACGAGTCCGTGGTTGCGTGCCATCCGCCGCTGCACTGCAACGGGCACCGTGGCCTCGACGACAACCTCCCCGGGAGGAACCTCGGCCGGCACGTTGAGGCTCACGACGGATGCCGGCCCGAGCGCGACATTCTCCAGCCCGGGAATCGCCACCCTGCCCCCGGGGCCGTACGCCGACACCGTGAATGTTCCCTCGAGCGCCGTGGTGTTCAGAACCGACACCGCATTCAGTGCACCGCCCACTAGTCCGCTCGGCAGCCGCCACACGTTCGACACCAGCCCGTCCGCAAGGCCGTTCGTGACCGCGGTGAACGACCCGTTCGCGGTGCTCTGCGACAGCACGTGTTCCACCACGATGTCCGGCCCGTCGAGCACCGACACCACCATCGCGTGGTCACCTCTGGGGAGGTCGACCGTCTGTGCCGTGTTGATGGCGACAATCGCGCCCGCAGGCACCGCAATCTCCTGCGACGGTGTGGCGGCGACATTCGTCTCGTCGACCGGCAGACCGTTCGTGATCCCCTCGCCGAAGAACGTCACCTGCACCGTTGCATCGGTGTCACCGGGGTTGTGAGCGATCAGGAGTTCCTCCACCTGCGGGCCGGTGCGGCCGGACGTGAACCACCACTGGCCGAGCGGGCGCGGACTGCCGACGGTTGTGGAGTACCCGAGGCGCCCGAGACCGAGATAGTGCTGGATGCGAGACGTGACGACGCGACCGGTGGTGGCATCCACGGACACCGCGAGTCTCGGTTCGTCGGCTGCACCGAGCTCGGGCATCGAGAAACTCCGCGCGGTCCGCGGCGCGATCACCAGGCCGATGAGGTTCGCAGGGCGTCGCGGGCCGTCCTTCGTGGTGTACGTGAGGTCGATGACTGCGGGATCGGGGTACGGGTTCGTCACCACGATGCGCTGCTTGCTCCCCTGCGCCGTGAAGCCGTCCGCGAAGTACCAGGTGGACGACGTGTCGGGCGCACACTGCGATGTCACGTCACCGCCGGGGAAATCGAGCTGCTGCTCCACCGTTCCCGTGGTGCCCACGAGTTCCACGTGCGGCACCACCACACCGACCGTGGCACCGCGCAGGAACTCGTACTGGGTTCGTGAGCGCGGCGGCACGGTGACCGGAACCTGCTCGGCGGTCTCCGCACCCATCAGCGTGACCGATGCGACGAGGTCGGTGTCCCCGGGGTTCGAGATGTTCACGAATGCGCTGGTGACACCATCACCGCCCGCGGCGCCCGGACAGAACCACGACGAACTGATCCTTCTGCCCTCTGACACCTGGGGGAACGCCGACAACCGGTTGTTCGCCGCCGATGCACCCTCGCGTCCACCCGCGTCATGGCGCTCCACCAGCACGATGCCGGTCGCGCCGGCGACGACCAGCAGGGCCACGGCGAGGCGCCGCGCGAGAGTTCCGGCGCGTCCCGCGCTCACGCGCGCTCCCCCATCACGATCGCGGAGCCCTGCATCATCACGGCACCGGCATCTCGTGACCGGCGGCGGCGCCGCGGCAACGCAATGCGCAGCGCGGCGAGCCACAGCAACACGACGAGGGCCACGACGGACTTCATCAGTATCGACCCCTCGTACGACACCGTGACCCTCCCTGCACCCGACGAGAGGTCGTATGCGTTCGTGAGTCCGAACGCGGGCGACGGCGCGCGGCGTGAACCGTCGGCACCCGTGAGGGTCCAGCGGGTGGTGTAGGGAACGGCGAGATGCACGGTTCCTGCGGGAACCTCACCCGACACCGAGGGAGTGCCGGGCAGACCCGGCAGCACCACGGTCGCCCCGGAGAGGTCGCCGGCAATGACGGCCTCGGCCCCCGCCGAGCGCGCCGCTTCGGCGCCGGCCGGGGAGAGGACGGAGGCGACGGGGAGCCACGCCGCGTTCTCGAAGATCGCGAGATCGGGTGACGAGTAGCGCCTCCTGAAATCGAGCTGGCGGGCCATCGCGTCGATCAGCCCCGCCGGTGCAGCCACCGGGTTCGACCGGGTCGAGAGCCCGCCGTCGATCACGGGCACCACCACGTAGCGGACACCGAGCGGACCGAGCATGCGTCCGGCGCGTGCCGTGGTTCCGCGGATGATCCCGCGCACGGCGCGCGTCGCCTCGTCGCCGGTGCGCGTGCGGGCGACTTCCCACTGTTCGTCGAGTGACGCCGACCGTCCGTTCACCACGGACTGCGCGATGCCCCACCCGACGTTCAATGGTGCGCCGGGCAGGGCGCGCGGGTCACCGATGAAGAGGGTGCGCCAGTTGCCCGTACCGTCCTGGCCCGGCAGCTGACGCAGGAGTCTGGCCAGCGTGGTGTCGGGTTGGGACCAGTTGCCGGGGACTGCATTCACCGCGGTCGGCACCAGACCGACCGCAAACGCCAGTGCAACAAGGGCGCCGAGAGGTTGCCGCCACGAGAGCCGACCACCGCGCAGGTCGACAGACAGACCCGCCCCCATCGCCCCGGCACTCACCGCCAGGCCGAACGCGACGGGCACCATCATCACCGCGGGTTCGGGAAGATGCGCAGGAAGCATCGCCTTGTCGTCGAGCAGCACGAGCAGGAGACCGACCGTGGAGAGCATCGACCCGCGCAGGGCCCACGGGAACCGCGAGCCGCGCACCACGAGCATCGCGCCCACCACCGGTGCGATGAGCAGCACGGACGGCGCGGCAAAGTGGAAGTCGCCCAGTTGGAAGCGTGCGAGTGCGAGCAGCTCGAGCCCGCGGCCACCCTCCACCGGAACACCGGTGATTGCCTCCCACCAGCCCGACCTCACGTACGCACCCGTCCACGGGAGGTTCAGGACGAGTGCGGCGAGGACGGCGAGACCGGGCAGCACGAGCCACCGTGACGACCACTGGACACCGCCACCGTTCACCACCGTGACGAGAGCCCACACCACGGACATGATGAGCAGTGCCACGAGCGCACCGGGTTCGAACGCGACGAGCACCGCAAGCACGAGCGCGACCGAGGCGAACGTCCTCCACCCCTCGGGCCGGTCGAGGTCGCCGAACGTCTCGGTGTCGTCGGCGGACGCACGGAGAATCGGGACATGGCCGACGAGCCTGCGCAGCCCGTGCGCGACCCACGGGAAGAGCGCGTACGTCGCGAGGCCACCCCAGCGGCCCGCGGCCATCGATGTCCATGCGAGCGGCACCGCCGCATACGCGAGTGTCGCGGCGACCCGCGCGGCGCGGGTGGTGAGCACCGATGCGAAACGCCACACACCGAGCCAGCCGACGAGCGGTGCGCCGACGACCGCGACGGTGCGCAGCAGGCCCATGTTGCCGAGGAACAACCAGCCGCCGACTGCGGTGAGACCGATGCCGGTGGGCACGGCGCCGGACTGCCCGAGACCCGCGTTCCACCAGCCCGACAGGAACGAGCGCGCGAGGTCACCTGGCGACGCGACGAGCGGCACGATCTGGCCCACCTCCGACGGGCCGTTCACGAGCAGGTCCCGGCTGCCCACCACCAGCACCGCAACGAGCACGCTCCACAGCACGAGGGACGAACGCGGGGTGGCCTCCCTGTCGCCCGCGGCCGCTGCCTGTGCCTGCTCCAGGCCGCGCCTGCGGTCGCGACGGCGGAGCCAGCCGACGAGATAGGCGCTGCCCCGCACCTGCAGTGCGCGCACCTCTGCATCGCTGACCACACGTTGCACACCCGCGCGGCGCCGGCGCACCGACCCGAGCGTGAACGGCAGACGGAGCAGCGCGCGCACCTCGTCGAACGCGCGGCGGGGCGAACCGGTCACGAGCACCACGAGGGCGTGCACCAGGGTGACCACCAGCAACTCGACGACCAGCGCCGGCAGCCGTCGCAGCGACGTCATGGTGACGACGGTTGCGAGCCGTGACTCGTCCTGCTCGCGCTCCATCTCGGCGAGGTCGGCGTCGGTGCGCTCCAGCATCGACTCGCGGTGCAAGGCCACCGCGGCCGGCACCACCACTGCACGTGCACCCTGCATGTGGA
>JBJTFB010000066.1:0-3735 GCA_046093205.1 Acidimicrobiales bacterium | reverse complement strand
TTGCATCAGGTCGACGAAGAACGGGCTGTCGACGCCGGCGCTGAAGGTCTGCAACCAGCGCAGGTTCGGTGACTTCATGATGGACAGCACGATGCCGCGCGACCGGTCGGGCCAGCAGTCCTGGCTGAAGAACGCGAGGTCAACGGTGTCGAGGACGTGCTGGGGGAGGGGTTCGTTCCCCTCGTAGACCACGGGAACCACACCCGGTGCGACACGCGCGATCTCCTCGTGGTGCGCCGTCCACACGTTGTCGCTGAGGAGGAGGACGGTGCGCCCCGTGGCATCTGCCATGGCATCACTGTATGGAGCGCCGTCGCCGGCCCCACTACCGTCGGTGCGGTGCGAGCGGTCGTTGCCCTGTTGATGTTCGCATCGGCCGTGCCCGGGCACTTCGGGTCCGGCGACGACGTGAAACCGCGCGACACCGAGAGCGTGGTGGAGTCCGTCGACGGCACGGTGCCGGCCGGGTTCCTGGTGGACGTGGTCGGCGGCGATTCGTTCCTGCGCGTGGCGGCGGGAGGCAACACCGTCGAGGTGCGCGGCTACAACGGTGAACCGTACGTGCGCATCGCGGCAGACGGCACCGTGGAGGAGAACACCGCATCGCGCACCTCGCGCATGAACGGCGACAGGTACGGGCGCATCGATCCCGGGCCGTCGGGTGCGGCGGAGAACTGGAGGGTCACCGCGCGCAACGGCATCGCCATGTGGCACGACCACCGCATTCATTGGATGGGCACCACACCGCCCGTCGTGACCGACAGCAACGGAACCGTGCAGCGGTGGTCGGTGCCGATGGAGGTGGACGGGATTGCCGTCACCGTGCGGGGCACGCTGTACCTGCGCGATCCCGCCACCCTGCTGTGGTGGGCGCTCGTGGTGCCCGCGCTGTTCGTTGCCGCGTTGGTCGCCCGAGGTGTGCGGCGGCGGTGGTACGGGTTCCTCCGGTGGGTCACCGTGGCGGGCACGTTCGTGGGTTTCCTGCAGTGGTGGGCGATGCCCTCGGTGGCGCGCATCACGCCGGTGCTCGCACTGTTCTGCCTCGCGGGGCTCGTGGCCTCCAACTTGTCGTACTGGTCGGCGCGGCCCCGACCGCCGAGACCCGACGGCAGCACACCGCCGGTGAACGACTGGGTGGCCTCATCGGTTGCCGCGGGAGCGGGTGCGGCACTCGTGGTCTCGGCCGTGCTGGTGCGTGCACAGGTGACAGCCGGATGGGTTCCGATGTTCGGCCCGGTCTGGTGGGCGCGCGCGGTCGTGCCGGTGATCGTGGGTGTGGGTGTCGTGGCAGCCGTCGACGGAGCCGTGCGCGCGGTGCGCGTGGAACCGCCGGCGGACTAGACGGACAGGAGGTCGCGGGCGCCGGTGTCGCTGCTCGGGTGACGCAGTTTGCTCATGGCGCGGGCCTCGATCTGGCGGATGCGCTCACGCGTGAGGTTGAAGTGCTCGCCCACTTCCTCGAGCGTGCGCGGCTCGCCCTTGCCGTCGAGACCGAAACGCAGACGCAGGATCTCGCGCTCGCGCTCGTCGAGCGGTGCGAGAAGGCGCTGGATCTCCTCGGGGAGGAGTGCGGAGTGTGCGACCTCGAAGGGCTCCTCTGCAGAGCGGTCCTCGACGACGTCACCGAGCTCGGCATCGCCGTCCTCGCGCAGCGGCTCGCTGAGCGACAGCGGCTCTGCAGCGAAGCGGAGGGCCTCGGTGACCTTGTCCTCGGGCATCTCCACCTCCTTCGACAGCTCGGCAAGGGTGGCCGGTCGGCCGAACTTCAGCTCGAGGCGCGAACGGGCCTTCTGCAGACGGGCGAGCGTGTCGCCGGCGTGGACAGGGAGGCGGATGGTGCGGCCGGTGTTGGCGATTCCGCGCGTGATCGCCTGACGGATCCACCACGTGGCATAGGTGGAGAACTTGAAACCCTTCCGCCAGTCGAACTTCTCGACCGCGTGCATGAGGCCGAGGTTTCCCTCCTGGATGAGGTCGAGCAGCGGGAGACCGGACGCCTGGTACTTCTTGGCGATGGACACCACGAGACGGAGGTTCGACTGCACGAACGCGCGCTCGGCGATCTCGCCCTCGCGGACCGTCTTGCGCAGGTCACGCTTCTGGTTGACATTCAGCTTCTTGTTGTTGGCAAGTTTCTCGCCGGCTTCCTTGCCGGCCTCGATTGCCTTGGCGAGACGGACCTCGTCGTCCTTGGTGAGGAGCGCGTACTGACCGATGTCGGTGAGGTAGAGACGGACAAGATCTTCCTCGTCGCGGTCGATGCGATCCTTCGCCACTTTTTACCCCGTCTTTCCTGCCGGTCATCCGACCGAACTACGGGCAGGATACAGACGGACTGTTCACTGACAACGTGCCGGGGCACCACGTTTTCTCGCGGTTTTTCTGGGGGAATTCTCGGACGGTTGACGTTCTCACCGACTCTCGCACAGGTAAATTCGGGACATGCCGAACCCACTGCTCTCACCCGATTCCCTGAATGCGGCCGCCGGTCGCGAGGAGAACAGATCCGGATGGGCAGCACCCGATCCGCAGTCGGTCATCGGTGTCGAACCTGGTCTCGCACACGACCCGGTGACACGCTGGCACGGCGGGCTCGCCACCGCGTCGGGAGCGGCGAGCGCAACTCTCATGTTGCTTCTTCTCATGGTTGCCGCCGGCACGTTCACGTGGTTCGCCACCGACACCGCCGCCGACGGCACCGTCGTGAGTTTCCCCGTCGGCTGGGTGATCGGCGGTTTCGTGGTGGGTCTCATCGCGGTGCTCGCCGCGCAGTTCAGGCCGCACGTCTCGCGCTGGCTCGCACCCGTGTACGCCGTGGCGGAGGGCGTGGTGCTGGGTGCGATCAGCAGGGCTTACGAGAGCGCGTACGACGGCATCGTCCTGCAGGCGGTCGGGGCAACTCTCGGAGTGTTCACCGTGATGCTGCTGATGTACCGCGCCGGGATGATCAGGGTGAACGCCCGTTACCGCCGCATTGTGATGGGGGCCACCCTCGGGGTGCTCGGTTTCTACCTTGTGTCCTGGCTGATTGGCCTGTTCGGGTCGACCCCGTCGTACATGACCGAGGGAACCGGCCTCGGGATCATCGTGAGCCTGGTGGTCACGGCCGTGGCGGCGGCGAACCTTGCCCTCGACTTCGACCTCATCGACACCGCCGAGCGCGAGAGGATGCCCGCCTACATGGAGTGGTACTGCGCGATGGGCCTGCTCGTCACCCTTGTGTGGCTGTACCTCGAGATGCTGCGGCTTCTCTCCAAGCTCCGCGACAACTGAGCCGCAGCCACAGCCGGTCGACGGGCCGAGCCGTTCAGGACGAGCGTCGTGCCACGGGGTTCGACGCGAGGACGGAATCGGGAATGCGTTCCCCGGTCACCTCGCACGTCCAGTAGGTGCCGTTCTCGAGTCTCTCGAGCGCGGTTTCCACGTCGGCCAGGTCACGCTCGATGCGGTCGAGATCGGGTCCGTCCGTCTGTGCGTTGCTCACGCTGTGATCGTAGGCCACGGGTCATCGCGGGCACCGCCTTGTAGCGTGACCCCATGCCTTATCCCTTCCCCGCTCTCGACGGTTCCGCGCCGAAGACCCAGAAGTTCAATGACGTCCCCGAGTTCGGCATCGACCCGGACAAGCGGTATACGGCAACGATGGTCACGAACATGGGCACCATGGTGATTGCGCTCGACGCGGCGAATGCACCGAAGACCGTGAACAACTTCGTGTTCCTGGCCGGGTACCGG
>JBJTFB010000065.1:0-7807 GCA_046093205.1 Acidimicrobiales bacterium | reverse complement strand
GAACTTCCCCGCCTCGATCGAACCGGTCACATTGTCGGTGCGGAGCAGGTACGCAGCATCGATCGTGACGGCCCGAAGGGCACTCTCGGCGCTGATTCTCTCGCTGTCGCCGAGAAGGTGACCGCTCGAGGTGATGCGGTTTACCGCGCACCACATCGTGAACAGCGGGTCAAGCGGTGTCACGGGGGCATCACAGTGGATGGAGAACGGCACGCCGAGGCGCTCCGCGGTGCCGCACGCATCGAGGCGCCTCGCCTTCGCGGGGCCTGCGGTGGCGGTCCGGTGGGTGTCACCCCAGTAGTAGACGTGGTTGGCGAACAGGTTCACGCACACACCGAGTTCCTTCATCCGCTTGAACGCGGCCTCTGTCGCCATCTGCGCATGCTCGAGCCTGTGACGGTGGTCGAACCGAGGGTGATCGAGCAGCAGACGTTCGTACACGTCGAGACCACGGTCGACTGCCTCGTCGCCGTTGGTGTGCAGCGCCAGCTGGAAGCCCTCGCGGTGGTACGGACGCATCAGCTCGTACATCTCGTCGGGCTCCGCCAGCCACATCCCGTTCGGGTCGCCGCAGCAGTAGCCGGGCCAGTTCAAGCGGGCCGAACGACCCTGGATGGAGCCGTCAATGATGAACTTCACCGGACCCATGCGGAACCTGTCGGTGTCGTGCGCGGCGAGTCCCTTGACGTGCTCGAGCGTTCCTTCCTTCAGGCGTGGGTTCAGCACCTGCACCATCGGTGCGTACACCACGCGGGTGGGGAACTCCTCCGTGTTCACGACGGATGCATACGAGGTGACTGCCCGGGTGGTGGCGGAGAACGCAAGATCGGTGACGGTGGTGCAGCCGGCGTTGCGCGAGAGAAGCCCGGCGTTGCGCATGCTCGCCTCCCCGCCCGGTTCCAGGTTCACGTGCCGGCCGAGCACCAACGACAGCGCAAGTTCGCGCAGCTCACCGCTCGGCTCGCCGTCACCGTGACGCATCACACCGTGCTCGGTGCTCTCCCGTGTGATGCCGGCCAGGCGCATCATTGCGCTGTTGCAGTGTCCGACGTGGCCGTTGGACTGCAGCACGAACACGGGCCGTGACGGCGCGATGTCGTCGAGCATTTCGGCGTTGATCCCCGTGCTGTTGGCCATGTTGGGGTCCCAGCCGAGACACACCAGGGTTGCACCGGGGTCGGTCAGGGCTGCGTGCGCCTCGCGAATGCGGTCGAGAACGGATTGGGTGTCGGGACATCCCGGCTGCACCACTCCCCCGGCAGACCGACGGTCGTACGCCCCGACCCACGGGAAGTTGACGAGGGCACCTTCCTCGAGAATGTGACAGTGCGCCTCCACGAAGCCGGGCACGATCACCTTGTCGCCGAAACGGTCATCGACCGTGACATCCCACCCGGTCAGGTCACGGCGGACCTCCTCGAACGACCCCGTATGGAGGATGCGGCCGTCCATCACAGCCACGGCATCGGCAACGGGCATCCCGGTGTCGAGGGTGACCACACGTCGCGCCCTGAAGATTGTGACATTCCCCCGCATCTCATTGACAGTACCCGTGCCGCCGTGGGCCCCCCGAGTTGCACATTGCGGGAAACAACTTCCGGACGGAGGGTTACGATGACGGAGCCAGACCATGCATGAGATGGACAAAGACAGGCTGGAGATGCACCTCCGGCTCAGAGAGGTACTGGGGGACTCCGTGGGCGACACCGTGATGAGAAGCATCCCACCCGCCGACTGGTCTGATTTCGCCCGCAAGTCCGACATCAACCACCTGGCCGAGCTGACCGATGTGAGGTTCACCGCTGTGGAGTCCCGCCTGTCGGGCATCGTGGCAGGCATGTGGGCCATGGGTTCCCTCATGGTCACCCTGTTCGTGGCTCAGTTCACGCTGATCATCACGAAGCTCTGAGGCGTGCTGGAGGACACCGTGAAGAACGACATCCCACCCGCTGACTGGTCTGATTTCGCCCGCAAGTCCGATATCGACGACGTGAAGTCCGACCTCAACCATCTCGCCGAACTCACCGAGGTGAGGTTCGCCGCCGTCGACACCCGTCTCTCGTCGATCGAGTCACGCATGTCGGGGCTCGTGGCCGGAATGTGGGCCATGGGTTCCCTCATGGTCACCCTGTTCGTGGCTCAGTTCACGCTGATCATCACAAAGCCCTGAACTGCGCCACAGCCCACTGCACCATTGACCAGCACACCGTGGCAACCACGGCCGACACCATGAAGCCCAGGTAGTTCCCCGCATCTCCCTCCACGCCGAGGCCGAACACCCAGTCGGCCGGGTTGTCCGACAGCCACCGCGAGGGAATCCACCCGCTGACGAACTGGCGCAACCCGAACATGACAGCCGAGAGCGCGGCCGCCACCCCGAGGGGTGCGCACACCACCATCACCACCGACGCCAGCAGGCGTGACAACACAGTTCTCATTCCGGCGACGGTAGGGAACGGCTGTGTCGCAACGGCCATAATCATGGATGTGGGGCGGGACAGCTACGACTTCGGGTCGCTCGATGACGAATGGCTCCGTGCCAAGCCCGGTCGCAAGTGGCACCACGCGTCACCACGCCTCGCGGCCTGGGTTGCCGACATGGACTTCCGTCCCTCCCCGGCGATCACCGCGCATCTCGCCTCGATTCTCGAGGGCGGTGACGTGGGGTACCCGGAGCGCGACGACCGCAACCGAATGCGCGCCGTTGGCGCGTTCGTCGGGTGGATGGAACAACGCCACGGTTGGTCACCCGACCCCGACGGGATCCGGGAGTGGAACGATGTGGTGCAGGCGGTGCAGGCGGTGCTGCATGTGGCCACGCAGCCCGGTGACGGCGTGGTGCTTCACTTACCGGCATACCCACCGTTCTTCGAAGCGATCGAACAGACAAAGTGCAGGCCGGTGATTGCCCCCGCGCGGATCGAGCGCGACGAGGTGGTGTTCGACCACGACGAGCTGGAACGAACCATTGCGCGTGAGGGTGCAAAGGTGATGATCCTGTGCAACCCGCAGAACCCCACCGGCCATGTGTTCACGCGCGATGAACTCGTTCGGCTTGCGGAGATCGCCGTGCGGCATGACCTGCTGGTGATCAGCGACGAGATCCACGCCGACATCGTGTTCGACGGTCATCACCACATCCCCTTTGCCACCGTGCCGGGTGCGGCCGACCGCACCATCACGGTCACGTCGGCGTCGAAGAGCTTCAACCTGGCGGGGCTGCGCTATGCGGTGACGCACTGCGGTGCGGCGTGGGTGGAGGAGAGGTTCGCCGCACTCCCCCACCATCTCTTCGGTGCCACCAACATCTTCGGGGCAGAGGCAGCCTGGGCCGCGTGGACCCACGGCGCACCCTGGTTCGATGCGGTGCGTGCACATCTCGAACAGATGCGCGATGCCACCATTGACCTCGTGCACGATCGCCTGCCCGGGGTGACGGTGCACCGGCCCGATGCCACGTATCTCGCTTGGCTCGACTGCAGCAACACCGCGATTGCGGCCGACCCACATGCGGCCTTCGCCGCCGCAGGGGTGGAGACCAGCGCGGGGACGGGTTTCGGGCCGGGTGGTGAGGGGCACGTGCGGCTCAACTTCGCCACATCGCCGACGGTTCTCACGCGCATCATCGACACCATGGCGACCGCACTGAAATGAGCGAGGCGCCGAGGGTCACCGAGTTTGTCGGTGTGTACGACGCTGATGCCACCCTGCTCGGTGAGGTGTCGTACTGGATCGGTGCACGTCTCGGCACCAGGCACTGCTCCCTGTGCGAGCTCACCCACGGACTCTTCACCGTCCGCAACGAGTGGAAGGAGTGCCGGCGCTCGCTGTCGGTTCCCGTGGTCACCCACCACCGCAACGATGCCCCGGCCGACGTACTCGAGGCAGCGGCCGGCGTGTTCCCCGTGGTGCTGGCGCGAACTCCCGACGCTCTGACGGTCGTGCTCGGGCCGGGCAATCTCGAGGCATTCCACGGCGACACCGCACTCTTTGCGGCGCGCCTTGCGGCCATTGCCGAGGGGACCGACCGGCCCTCCTAGTCGAACTTCGCCTGCGACCAGGTCTTTGCAACAGAGCCGACGAGCACTGGGAGGCTCGCGAGGAAGATCACCAGCCCGAGAACGTTGCATCCGAGATGGGCGGCCTGCACGAAGTTGTTGGGGGCAATCGAGGCGTCAAGGAAGTTCGTCTGGAGCGTGACCGCCAGAAAGGCGAAACCAACCGCTTTCTGCACCGAGAGCACGACGGTGTAGTGAACGTTCACCGCGGCGGCGTAGAGGATTCCCTCGATGAGGAAAAGAATGTGGAACAGAAACGTGCGGGTGAACGACGAGACCGTGGTTCGTCTCGTCTGGAGCAAGTAGTACGACTGAGCGAACACAACCTCATACAACCTCAGGCCACCGACCAGACACACGAGAAAGAAGACCGTGTTGTTGGTTCTGGCAACAAAGGCTGACACGGTGAGAACCACGCACGTGGCGAGGCAGATGACCACGTAGTTGTGGGACCACTTGCTCAGCCGCTTGGAGGTGAACTTCCCCGCCTTGTCCTGTCGGTACATGAGGTAGCCGAAGATTGTCCCGTGCACGTACTGATGGAACTGGAAGAACCACCAGAGAACCACCAGCCAGCCCTCCTTGCGGGTCGAATCCCACCGGTACTGCCGGGAGTGGCGTTGGGGTGTGGTCCCGGGATCTTCTTCCCACCTGATGCCGGTCATGGGAAAGATTCTTTCACCCCGTCCGGGCATGGTGGAACACTCTTCAAGGGGTCAGAATGAAACAGGAACGTTGGGGGCACGCATGACTGAGACGTGGAGAATGAGCGCGACCGAGGTCGTGGCCGCGGTCCGCAACGGAAACATCTCGGCACGTGACGTCGCCGAGGAGCACATCGCCCGCATCGATGCGGTGAACGGGAAGCTGAACGCGATCGTGTTGCGCACCGACGACGCTGCACGGGAGGGTGCAGACGAGGTCGACTCCGGCCTTCGCAGCGGCCCGCTCGCCGGGGCGGTGATCACCACGAAGATCAACACCGACCACGTCCCGTACCCGAGCGACAATGGCATCAAGGCGCTGCGTGACAACATCGCCACGGTCACGCACCCTGTCATCCGGGGTCTGCTCGATGCCGGCGGCGTGATGGCGGGCCGCACGAACTCGCCCGCGTTCGCGATGCGCTTCCACACCCAGAACGAGCTGCACGGGGAGACGCTCAACCCGTGGCGCGAGGACGTCAGTTGCGGCGGATCGAGCGGCGGAGCAGGATCGGCCGTTGCATCCGGGATGTGCCACATCGCCCAGGGCAACGACGTGGCCGGGTCTGTGCGCTGGCCCGCCTACCTGAACGGGGTCATCGGTCTTCGTCCCACGGTCGGCCGTCTGCCCACCGGCGGCACCAACCCGAACCCGCGCGGATGGGGCGCAAGCATGATGTCCACGAGCGGGCCGCTCGCCCGCACCATGGACGACATCCGCGTTGCCTACGACGCCATGGCTGCACCGAACTGGGCCGACCCGTTCTGGGTGCCCGCGATGCGAGAGTTCACCGAACCGGTGCCGCGACGCGTCGCACTCGTGACGGCTGATGGACTACCGATCGAACCGGTGGTCGTCGAGAACCTCCGCCGGGTCGGCGCACTTCTCGAGGATGCCGGCTACGAGGTGGTGGAGACGACACCACCCATGCTGGAGGAGTTCTTCTCGTTGTGGAAAAGGGTCGGGGTGCTCGACATGATGCTCGGCCTCGTGCCCATGCTCCCGCAGATCGATGATGCGGGACTCACCGCGGCCATGACCAACTGGACATCCACGTTCCCCGAACCTTCGGGTGCCACCTTCCTGAAGGGTCTCCAGGACCGCGACATGGTGATGCGTGCGTGGAACGCGTTCTACGCCGAGTACCCGTTGCTCGTCACCCCGATGATGACGGTGCCCAACCTGCCCAAGGGGTACGACGCATCACACCCCGACGCGTCGTCAAAACTCGATGTCTACGGCAGATGGGGCATCAACCTCTCCGCCATCAGCATGCCGGCGCTCGCGTTCCCGGTCGGGTCGCACGACGGTGCACCGATGGGCGTGCAGATCGCCGCGCACACGTGGCGCGAGGACCTTCTCCTCGTGGC
This sequence comes from Acidimicrobiales bacterium, assembly GCA_046093205.1. Classification (GTDB taxonomy): domain Bacteria; phylum Actinomycetota; class Acidimicrobiia; order Acidimicrobiales; family Ilumatobacteraceae; genus UBA2093. Next base: position 1,674 of record JBJTFB010000065.1, on the reverse strand, counting down.
CGGGGATGCGCTCGAGGAGCGACTCGGGAAGGTGCAGCCGATCGACCCCCAGTGGTGAGCAGTTTCAGCGCAGCGTGATGCGGTCGATCTGCGGCTGCACCGCAACTGAGTAGCCATCCACCCGGTCGGCATCGAACAGCACCGACGCCACGGGGTCCGCCGCGACCGCACCGCACCACGCACGGTATGCATCCACGTCCGGGAACGAGTCGAAGCACACCACATCGAACGTGCGGCCGTCCCCCATGATGGTTCCCTCCACGTCGTACCACTGGCCCGCATCGCAGCCGTGGGCGGCAGCGAGCACCCGTGCGGCATCCAGGGCCGCGAGCAGCTGCCCAGCGGTGGTCCCGTCAAGTGCCTTGTGTGCCGCAACGGCCACAACGGGCCGGGAGCCCTTCGCGGTGCGGTAGTCACCGGGCTGCATTCCGTCCCTCGGGATGCTTCCGATCACGAAGGTCTTCGACATGCCGGCGGCCTTGTGCACGTGCTTCTCCTGGAAGTCGGGCCGGCTCTGCATGTCGATGAAGGACTTCCGTGTGGCGTAACACACCACGCCGATGCGGTCCCACTGCGGGTCCATGTTGCCGCTCTGGGCCACCACGTCACCATGGAATGCCACGTACGCACCGATCTTCCCCAGCACGTCGACAGGGGCATAGCGGTCGTCGGCCTCCTTGCCGGACACACCCTTCTCGCCGGTGTCGCCGTAGTCGGCCTCCTGCTTGTAGTGCATGTAGTTCACCATGAACACCGGCCCGTCGTCCTCGGGCTTCATCGTGAACATGCGCATGCCGTACTCCTTGTCGGCCTTCCCGTAGGTGTGGCGCACGCCCCTCGGCATCTGCTCGCTCATCGTGTTCTCCCTCTTCCCGGCATCACTGCCGTCCCATCTCGCTGCGGGCCTCGGCCGCAGCCGCGTCACGCGAACGCTGCCCGGCCTCGATCACCACTTCTCTCAGGTCACCCGTCCAGGCGAACGGTGACTCGTAACGCTCGCTCACCGACGCACCGTGGTCGAAGCCGATGCTCGGCCCCGTCGACGACATCATCGTCATGTACAGGGGCAGCTCGACACTGCCGACCTCGTTGCCGTCGAACTCGAGCGTGAGCGTGCCGCGACGGTTGTCACCGCGCACCAACCGCACACCGAGCGACACCGGGCCCGGCGGCACGGGCACGGCGGACTCCACCAGCGTGTGGTTGCCGAACGCGTTGTAGTCCACGACGAACCTGCCGTCCTGCACGAACATGGAGAACCCCGAGTTGCGGTTGCCGTTCTTGTAGAGCACGCCCTCGTCACCGGCGCGGTAGTCGACCGTGGCCACGATGTGCACGTTGCGCCCCCCGAGGCCGGCCGAGGCCTGGCCGGGCATCGCCGACATCGGCGGTCTGTACACGTAGCGACGGTTCTCGGGATGCGGCGAGTTGCGCCGGAACCGCGCACCGAACAACTGCACGCCGCGGTCGTCGATCGGGAACACGCCGTTGCGCTCCGCCTCCGACCACCACAGCTCCACCATCTCCTCGAGCTTCCCGGGCATCGACTCCGCGAGGTCGTTGCCCGGGAAGCTCGAGGAGATGGTGGAGCTGTGGTGGTCGGAGGCGGAGCGCAACGGCGTGTTCCCGATCGACGACCGCGGCGTGCAGTTGTTCGGTGCGCGGTTCCGGCGC
>JBJTFB010000064.1:0-2776 GCA_046093205.1 Acidimicrobiales bacterium | reverse complement strand
CCGAACGAGGTGGCGAGCTGCTGCGCATCCGCGTGGTTCGACACCACCCCGACGATGTCGAGACCGAGATCGCCGTATGTGGTGCGCGAGAGAAGATCGGCCGCACAGTGCAGCTGGCGCGAGCACAGCACTGCCGTGCGGGGCCTCCACGGCAGGGGCTCGAGCGTGAAGTCCATGGCCCAGTTGGCTGCGACAGCAGTGAAGCCGGCCCTCAGGCTGTCGGCCGACACCATGTCCCCGTGTGTGAACTCCACACGCTGGAAGAACATGCCGTCGTGGCGGTCGGTGTGCTGCTCGGCGTGCACGATGTTGCCACCCACACCGGCACCCCACGACGACACGGCCGCAACGAGGCCGGGCTGGTCGGGACAGGAGATGCGCAGGACTGAGGTGTTCATGGGAGAAGTTTTTCGTGCGACCGGGGCAGGTGCGGAGAGGTCCGCGGGAGTGGTGGAGACGATGGGAATCGAACCCACGACCTCCTGCTTGCAAAGCAGGCGCTCTACCAATTGAGCTACGTCCCCGCAGGGCATGTGCAGGTTATCGGGGACCCCCGTAACCCAACCCGAAGGGCATCGGGCACGGGGGTACCCTTGCCCCATGGCAGGCGATCTCCTCTATGCATTCCGCATCATGCGCCTGCCGCTGCTCGACGCGGGCGGTGCGGCCATCGGCCGGGTCGACGACATCGTCGTGATCCCGGGCCGCCTCGGCTCGCCGCCCCGCGTGTCGGGTTTCGTCGCCACCAGCCAGCGCCGTCGCATCTTCGTGAACGCCCACCGCATCTCCGGGGTGGACTCCAACGGCGTGCGCCTGCGCTCATGGGACGTCGACCTCCACCCGTTCAAGCCCCGCGACGGCGAGCGGCTGCTCGGTGCCGACATCATCGACACGCGCCAGGGCGACGAGACCGTCAGCGACGTGGCCCTGCGGCCCGTGGTCACCGCCCGCGAGAACGGCTGGGAGGTTGCCAAGGTGCGCCTCACCCGGCGCGGTCTGTTCGGCACGAAGGCCACCTACCGGCTGGTGGAGTGGAACGGTGTGCCGGGCCTGTTCGCCGCCGCCACTGAGATGGCTGCCGAGGCTGCGCGCCTGCGCGACATGCACCCGAGCGACGTGGCCACGTTCGTGCGCAACCTTCCCGCCGCGCAGCGCCAGCAGCTCGCACGCGAGATGGACGACGACCGTCTCGCCGACCTGCTGGAGGAGCTGCCCGAGAGCGAGCAGCTCGCGTTGATCTCCGGTCTCGACATCGACCGACTCGTGCACGTGCTCGAGGAGATGGAGTTCGACGACCTCACCGACCTCCTCGCCGAGATGCCCGCGCAGAAGCGCACCGAGGTGCTGGAGGCCATGGACGAGGACGATGCGGAGGTCGTGCGCCAGCTGCTGTCGTACCAGCCGGGCACCGCGGGTGCCCTGATGACCCCCGAGATCATCATCATGGGGCCGTCGGCCACCGTGGCCGAGGCGCTCGCCCAGGTGCGCGACCCCGAGTGGCTGGTGTCGGTAGCGGCGCAGGTGTTCGTGGTGCAGCCGCCCTTCAAGGCACCCACCGGTGCGTATCTCGGTGTCGTGCACATGCAGCGCCTGCTGCGCGAGCCGCCGAGCAGCGAGCTCTCCCGCTGCATCGTGAAGGAGCCCACCGTCTCACCCGACCTCAACGAGCGCGAGGTGGCCGAGTTCCTCGCCTCCTACAACCTGCTCGCCGTCGGCGTGTGCGATGACATGGGCCGGCTGCTCGGTGCCATCACCGTGGACGACGTTCTCGACCGCATGCTGCCCGCCGACTGGCGCCAGCGCCGACGTCAGGCGGCAGCGTCATGAAGCGCCGTGCCGACCTCACCGCGCCGCGCGCACGCCGCCGCATCGGCATCCACTACGACCCGGATGCGTTCGGCCAGTTCAGCGAGGCGATCGCCCGGTTCCTCGGCACCGGCCGCTACCTCATCTTCCAGTCGGTCATCGTCGGCGCGTGGGTGGTGGTCAACTTCTTCGAGCCACTGCAGTTCGACGGGTACCCGTTCATCTTCCTCACGTTGATCCTGTCGCTGCAGGCCTCGTATGCCGCGCCCCTGATCCTGCTCGCGCAGAACCGCCAGGAGGACCGCGACCGTGAGCAGACCGAGCGCGACCGCCAGACCGCACTGCGCACGCAGGCCGAGACGGAGTACCTCACGCGTGAACTGGCCGGTGTGCGCCTCGCGCTGAACGATGTGGTCACCACTGATGACCTGCGCAGTCACCTCGAGCGCATCGAGGGGATGCTGGAGTCGCTCATCGAGCGGGAGAACCAGCAACTGCCGCAACAGCGCGGCGCGTAGCGTCGGCGTACTCTCGCGGCTGCTCAAGCGTCACGAAGTGGTCGCCGTGCAGCTCCACCACCTCGGCACGAACCGCTGACGCGAGCTCCCGCTGCTTCGCGGGCGGCACCAGGCTGTCCTTCGTGGTCAACACGACGGATGTCGGCACGGTGATTGACGGTGCGAACGGGCGTGCATCGAAACGGCTGATGGCGCGACCCGCCTCCGACACCTGCCACTGGTCGTTGCGGCGGATCTCACCCACCAGCCAGCCCGCGTGGCGCGCAAGTTCGTGGCCACGCGGCAGGGCACGGCGCACCACCCACCGCAGCGAGCGCGGCGTGACCATGCGACGGAACAGCGGCGACAGGGCGTGGCTCACCTTCCACCTGGTGCGTTCGCTGCGCGTCGCGCGCCACTCCATGGAGGTCGCCTGGAACACCATGGCCTCCACCAGTTCGGGATGACGCCGC
>JBJTFB010000063.1:0-4148 GCA_046093205.1 Acidimicrobiales bacterium | reverse complement strand
GCCTCGAGGGCACCCGCGGGCGGGCCGCTTCCCCAGTAACCGGCCGAGTACCCGAGCGTCACGTTCTTCTTCGCCATGCGCGAACACTACGCCACCGTCGCCGCCTCCTAGCCTGACGACGTGCCCGCCGACCCCACCACGCGACCGTTCGGTGTGATCGAGGGTTTCTACGGCGACCCATGGTCACTCGCGGAACGGCTGGCGTGCATCGACGCGCTCGCGTCATGGGGCGCGAACACCTACGTGTGGGCACCGAAGAGCGAGCCCCGCCATCGTGATTCATGGGACGAGGCCTTCACCGCAGCCGAGATCGAGTGCTTCGCCGCGATGGCCGCGCGGGACGGCCGTGTGCGGGTGTCGGTCGGCCTCACACCCGGTGACGGGGCGACGGTGGACTTGGTGGTGCGCAAGCTCGCACCCGCCCTCGCCGTCACCGACGGTGCGGTGACTTTGTGTTTCGACGACCTGCCTGCGCTCGAGGCCGCCGACCACCACCGTGACATCGCGAACGGGGTTGCCGCCGCAACGGGGCGGGACGTGTGGCTCGTGCCCACGCACTACGCCGGCACGGTCGGGTCGCCGTACCTCGGGCGACTGCACGACGGATTGGACGCGGCGGTGACCGTGATGTGGACCGGACAGCACGTGGTGACCCCGGCCATCACCGCCGCCGATGTGGCGGCGCGCACGGCCGTGTGCGGCGGGCGTGCACCGCTCGTGTGGGACAACGTGCCCGTGAACGACGCCATGATGAGCGGCCACCTGCACATCTCACCGTTCGTCGGGCGCGAACCCGCGGCCGCGGGGGCGAGCGCGGGTTGGCTCCTGAACCCGATGCTGTCGATGCGCGCGTCGTTGCCCACCATCCGCTCCGCGTGCGCGTGGTGGCACGGCGAGGATGCGCTGGCGGCCTGGCGCGAGGAAGCCGACGCGCAGGGTCTCATGCTGCTGGCGCAGGCCACCGCGTACCCGGGCGACATGCACTGGCCTGGCGACGAACCATCGACGCAATGGCTGGAGTCGGTGGCGGGGATGGACGACACCGGTGACCCCGACCTCGACCCGTGGGTGGAGTCCGCACGTCGTGGAGCGGTTGTCGCCCTTGCGGCGAGGAGCGTGGTGGCGATGTACCGGGCCGAGACCGGCTGGGCCGTGAGGGCAGTACAGGGTTTCGGCATGGTCGGGCTGCGCGACTGGTTGCAGCTAGGGGCACGCACGCTGGGGGCGGGCCCGCGCAGCCGTCCGGTGTTCACGCAGACCGCAGACGGTCGGTTCGCGATGGAGGCGGCATCGCTCGAGCTCACGGAATCGATCCCCGAGCGCGAGGTGCGCGCGGCGCTGTCGGCCATGTCGCGTGCGGAGGATGACCGAGCATGACCGGAGCACTTGCGGCGGTGCTGTGGGACATGGACGGCACCCTGGTCGACACCGAGCCGTACTGGATCGCCGCCGAGTACGACATCGTCGAGTCGCACGGCGGCACGTGGAGCCACGAGCACGCACTCGCACTCGTGGGTTCCGACCTGCTCGATTCGGGTGCGTACATCCGTGAGCACGGGAACGTGCCGCGCACCCCGCACGAGATCGTGGAGATGCTGCTCGACAGAGTCGTCGCCGCGGTGAAGAAGGAGATCCCGTGGCGGCCGGGGGCACGCGAACTGCTGGAGGAGTGCCGGCGGTCGCCCGTGCCCACCGCGCTCGTCACCATGTCGTGGCGACGTTTCGCCGAGCCCGTGGTGGCCGCCCTGCCCGCGGGTTCGTTCGACACCGTGGTGGTGGGCGACGACGTGTCGAACGGCAAACCGCACCCCGAGCCCTACCTGCTGGCCGCGCGGCGACTCGGTGTCGACCCCGCGCGGTGTCTCGCCATCGAGGACTCCCCGACGGGTGTTGAATCGGCACTCGCCGCAGGCTGCACGGTGCTCGCGGTGCCGAACCACGTGGAGGTGCCCGCACACGACGGTGCACGGCTCGAGCGGCGCGGTTCGCTCGCGGGTGTCTCGCATGCCGACCTTGCGGGGATGGTGCCCCCGCTCGGCTAGGAATGGGGCATGACACCCGAGACAGCACGCAAGACCTGGCGCACCGCGGAACCGATCCACGCGTTCATCTACTTCCTCCCCGAGGCAAGCGAGGCGTACGACCCGCTCGGCAGCATCGGCCCGCGCACCGGTTACTTCGCGTCGCGTTCGGCGGCGATGGGTGCGGTGCCCGCCGAGGTCGTGGTGTCCACCTTCTACAACTTCAACCCGCGCCTCGTGCATGACGCCATGACGAATGCATGGAACGTCGCGTCGCCGCAGGAGTGGTGCGACACGCGGATGGCCGCGGTGGACGCAGGCCTGCGCCGCGCGTGGGGCGGCACCGTCGACACGCCCCAGGTGCGCGAGCTTGCCGCCATACTCACCATCGCCGCGGAGAGGGCGTGCGCATCACCGGAGGGCCGCCCGCTGTTCGCCGGTCACGCCTCGCTTGCCTGGCCCGACGAACCGCACCTGCGCCTGTGGCTCGCACAGACACTGCTGCGCGAGTTCCGCGGCGACGGGCACATCGCCGCACTGGTGGGCGAGGGCCTCTCGGGTCTCGAGGCACTCATCACGCACGCCGGGTCCGGTGACGTGACCGCAAAGGTGCTCGCGTCGTCACGGGCGTGGCCGCAGGAGGAGTGGAACGCCGGTGTCGAGGGGCTCGCATCGCGCGGGATCGTGGACGCTGACGGCAACCTCACCGACGCGGGCCGCGCACAGCGCCAGCGCATCGAGGACCGCACCGACGAACTCGCCGTGGCACCGTACGCAGCGATCGGTGACGACGGGTGCGACCGCGCCCGCGAGCTCGCGCGACCGTTGTCGAAGGCGATCGTCGACTCGGGGATGCTCGGCTTCCGCTGATACCGTCCCTGCATGCTGTCGCGGGGGGAAGCGGTGGCGGCTCTGACCGCGCCGGGGGAACATTTCGAACTGGTCGTTGCCGGGATGCACGGCCTTCCACGGCGGGTGTTCCGCCACGCGCACGGTTCGCTGCGGGAGCAGTGGCTGGAGACCGCCGCGCTCGGTGACCGTCCGTACCTCATCTACGGCGACGAGACCGTCACCTTCGCCGATGCGCACCGCACGGTCAACGCGCTCGCCTCATGGCTGGCCGCGAACGGTGTGGGCAAGGGTGACAGGGTCGCCATCGGCATGCGCAACTACCCCGAGTTCGCCCTCGCGTTCTGGGCGGTGGAGTGCCTCGGGGCGATCGTGGTGAGCCTGAACGCGTGGTGGGTGACCGAGGAGATGCGCTACGCCTTCGACGACTCGGGGGCGACGGTGGCAATCGTCGACGACGAACGTCTCGAGAGGCTGCCCGCGGCGATGCGCGCCGAGTGCGGCATCCGCCGGGTGGTTGTGGCGCGTGGCGATGCGGTCGACGGCGCGGTGGCCTGGGCCGATGCCACCGCCGACCGCGATGCAACTCTTCCCGACGTGCGGATCGACCCCGACGACGACGCCACGATCTTCTACACCTCCGGCACCACCGGTTTTCCGAAGGGTGCCATCGGCACACACCGCAACTACGTCACCAACAACTGGAACGCACGCTTCAGCGCGGCGCTCGCGGCAACGATGGCCGGCGCACCGAGCATCCCCCTCGTTCCGGCACCCGCGGTGTCGCTGTCCACGTTCCCCTTCTTCCACATCGCCGGGCTGTGCGGGATGATCAACCAGACCGTGTTCGGCGGCACGATCGTGAGCCAGTTCAAGTGGGACGCCGGCGAGGCCCTGCGGCTCATCGAGAAGCACCGCATCTCGCAGGTCGGCGGTGTGCCCACCGTGGTGCGCTCGTTGCTCGAGCACCCCGACCGCGACAACCACGACCTCTCGTCGATCACCTCGATCGGCCAGGGCGGCGCACCGCCGTCACCCGACACCATCCTGCGCATCGGCAAGGACTTCGCCGGCAAGGTGTCGCCCGGCAACGGCTACGGCCTCACCGAGACCACGGCCGGATGCATCGCGATCGCAGGCCCGGCCTACCTGCAGCGCCCCGACTCCTCGGGGCTCCCCGCCGTCGGCACCGACGTGAAGATCGCCGACGACGACGGCACGGAAATGGCACGTGGCCAGGTGGGCGAGGTGTGGGTGTCGGGGCCGAACAACGTGCGC
>JBJTFB010000062.1:0-3057 GCA_046093205.1 Acidimicrobiales bacterium | reverse complement strand
GTTGCACAGGGCCGCCCTCACGCCCCGCACCTTGTTCGCTGCCAGTTGTTCGCCCTGGCCGCTGCCGCCGAGCACGATGCCGAACTCGGCGCGGCCGTCGCGCACCTCGCGGCCCACCGCGGCGCAGATCGGCGGGTAGTCACAGCTCTCGGTGGAGTGCGTGCCGAGGTCGGCCACCGTGTGGCCCTGTTTCTCGAGCAGTCCGATCAGGTGCTGCTTCAGTTCGTACCCGGCGTGGTCGGCCCCGATTGCGATGTGCGACACGCAGACCAGCGTAGTGGGCGGGGGTTTCCCACGGCCTAGCGTTCGGGGCATGACGCTTGACCCACGCACCCCCGTTCTCATCGGTGCCGGCCAGTTCGTGCAGCGCGCCGAGCGCATCGAGGATGCCCTCGACCCGGTGGCAATGATGGTCGAGGCCATACGCCTCGCCGCCCGCGATGCGGGGCTCGACGGTGTGCCCGCACCCGATGCAATTCGTGTCGTCAGTCTCCTTTCGTGGCGATACGGCAACCCCGCGAGGTTCATCGCCGCCGACCTCGGTCTGTCGCCGCGCGAGTGCGGTCTCTCTGCGATGGGCGGCAACACTCCGCAGACGCTCGTGAACTCGGCCTCCCGCGAGATCGCCGCCGGCAAGGTGGACCTCGTGATCCTGACGGGGGGCGAGACCACCCGCACCCGCGCACGCATGACGAAGGCCGGTGTCACCCCGGAATGGCGCACCACCGAGGAGACACCGGTCCCGGTGTCGGAGGACCTCGTGATGAACATGCCCGAGGAGCGCGAGCGGAAGATCGTGATGCCCATCCAGATCTACCCGCTGTTCGAGACGGCACTGCGTGCACGGGCCGGCCACGGGATCGACGAGCACCAGCGGCACATCAGCGAACTGTGGTCGCGCTTCTCTGCAGTGGCAGCCCGCAACCCGAACGCGTGGACGCAGAAGGCACACACCGCCGAGGAGATCCGCACGGTCACACCCGCCAACCGCATGATCGGGTTCCCGTACCCCAAGATGATGAACTCGAATAACGACGTCGACATGTCGGCCGCGCTCATCATCTGCTCCGCGGAGCGTGCTCAGTCACTCGGTGTGCCGCGGGACAGGTGGGTCTTCCCCCAGTCGGGCAGCGATGCACACGAGCACCCCTTCGTGTCGAACCGGGAGCACTTCTGGAAGACCCCGGCCATCGAACTCGCGGGGCGCAGGGTGCTCGAGCTGGCGGGCGTCGGCATCGGCGACATCGGCATCGTCGACCTCTACTCATGTTTCCCCTCGGCCGTGCAGCTGGGTGCGCAGTCGCTCGGCCTTGACATCACGGCACAGCTGACGCGTACCGGTGGTCTGCCGTTCGCGGGCGGACCGTGGAACAACTACGTGATGCACGCGATCGCGACGGTGATGAACGACCTGCGCAGCGCGCCGGGCGAGATGGCGCTCGTGTGGGCGAACGGCGGGTACACCACCAAGCACGCATTCGGCGTGTACGCGACCGAGCCGCCGGCGAACGGGTTCGCCTACGACTACCCGCAGGACGTGATCGACGCCATGCCGCGGCGCGAGCTCGCCCCACCGGCCGACGCCGCCGGCACGGCGACCGTGGAGGGATACTCGGTGATGCACGACCGCGACGGCAACCCCGAGCGCACGATTGCCTCGTGTCTGCTCGCGGACGGCCGCCGTGCGTGGGGCGACTCCACCGATGCCGACCTCGGCCGCGAGATGTGCCGCACCGAGTTCGTGGGCACCACCGTCACGCTCGATGCAGAGGGCGTGCTGCGGGTCTGATGGCCGACACCTTCCCGCGCCAGCACGCCCGCACGCAGCGGCTGACGCTGGGCGAGCCGCGCAACCTCCTCGTGTCGCCGGACGGCGCGCGCGTCGTGTTCTGTCGCTCGGCCGGCGGGAGCGACCCGGTGAACATGCTGTGGGTGCTGGATGTCGACAGCGGAACCGAGCAACTGGTGCTCGACCCGCGCAATCTCCCCTCCGCCGTCGGGAACATCACCGACGAGGAGAAACGGCGCCGTGAACGGGCGCGAGAGGGAGCCGGTGGGGTCGTCGGATACGCCTGCGACGCCGACGTGCGCACCGCCGTCACCGTTCTCGGGGGCCAGATGGTGGTGGTCGACCTGCTGTCCGGGGAGGTGTCCATGCCGGCCGTGGCACCCGGTGTGTTCGACGCACGCATGTCCCCCGACGGGGCGTCCATTGCCTACGTGCGCGGCGCAGCTCTCTTCCTCTGCGACCGCGAGGGGTACGAGACAGTTCTCGCGGCCGGCGAGACCGACACCGTCACGTGGGGTTCGGCGGAGTTCATCGCAGCCGAGGAGATGGGCCGCCACCGCGGCTTCTGGTGGTCACCCGACTCGCGCACGATCGCGGCGTGCAGGGTGGATGTGTCGCCGGTCGATGTGTGGCACATCGCCGACCCCGCGCACCCGTCGGCCGCGGCGGTGCAGCACCGTTACCCCGCAGCCGGCACGCCGAACGCATCGGTGGAACTGCACCTGATCGACGTTCGCTCCCGGGCGCGGGTGCCCGTCACACTGCCCACCCACCACGAGTACCTGAACACCGTGTCGTGGACCGAGGGCGGCCTGGTGGTGCAGACGCAGACCCGTGACCAGAGAGCCATCACAGTGAGCCGCATCGACCCCGCAACGGGGGACGCAGAGTCCGTGTGGGAGGACATGGACGACGCATGGGTGGAACTCGTGCCCGGCGTGCCGTTCGTCGACTCCCACGGTCACCTCGTCACCTGCGCGGACCGCGACGGCGCGCGGCGCGTGATCGTCGAGGGGACGTCGGTGACGCCGAAGGGTCTGCAGGTGCGCAGCGTGGTGTCGGGCGGCGCACGCATCGTGTTCCTCGCGAACGACATCGAGACCCCGTGGTACGTGTCGCTCTGGTCGGTCAACCCCGACGGCACCGGTCTCGACCGTCACTCCCCCGCCGACGCCGTCCGGCGACACGAGGAGGTTGCGCGGCTCGCCCAGCGTCAGCCGCTGCGTGCGGGCGTGCTGGCGCGGGAAGGTGTCGGCCATCAGACCCGC
>JBJTFB010000061.1:0-10693 GCA_046093205.1 Acidimicrobiales bacterium | reverse complement strand
CGGCGAGCCACGCAAGCGTGTCGGGCCTCAGACGCTCGACGACAATCTCCTCCGGGGCGGCCAGTGCCGGGAGGTGCGGATCGGGCAACCGGAGGAACCCCCGCAGCTCGTGAGCGGGAATCATCATCCGGTCGCCGGAGCGAATCACCCCCACACCGCGACACACCTCCCCATTCGTCCCGTCCCGCAGCAGCAGGCGTAGGGTGCGCGCATGGAATCACTGGCCGTGGCCGCTGCAGTGGTGATGCTGGCGATCATGCTGTCCGGCGTGGTGGCTGCATTCGTGGTGGTGCGCCGGCCCCGCTCCACGGCGGGCAGAGCCCTCGCCACGGTGGTGTCGCTGCCGGCGCTGTTCCTGGGCGGGTGGATGTGGTTGCTGGACGTCGGCATCGGTGCCCGTCTCATCGGCCTGGTGGTCTTCATCGCCGGTGTTGCCGCACTGGTGCGCATCTGGCGCACCGGGAACACGGGCTGACCGACCGCGAGCGCGGCCGTGTGTAGGCTCGTCGGGATGTCTGCAGCAAGGGGGGCCCGGTGAGCCGCGTCATCATCGTGATGCGCACCTACGAGCGGCCCGTGCTGCTCGGCCGCGCCCTCGCCAGCGTCGCCGCTCAGACCCACCCCGACTGGCACCTGATGGTGGTGAACAACGGCGGTGACCCCGCAGGTGTCGACTCCGTGGTTGCGGCATCTGCCGTGCCCCGTTCGGCCGGGAGCCACACCGTTCTGCACCTGCCTGATCAGGTCGGCATGGAGGCTGCGTCCAACAGGGCGCTCGCTGCGGCACAGGGTGAGTTCTTCGCAGTGCACGACGATGACGATGTGTGGCACCCGGACTTTCTCTCTCTCACCACCGCACGCCTCGCCGCGGAGCCCGGTGCGGGCGCGGTCGTCACCGGGCTCACGAAGGTGATCGAGACCATGCGCGGCGACAAGGTGTGGCCGGTGCGCGAGGAACCCTTCTGGCTGAACGAGGGACGGCTCACGTTCCGCGGGATGATCGGTGCCAACACGTTCCCGCCAGTCGCCGCACTGTTCCGCACCTCCCTCCTCGGGGCCGTCGGCGGGTTCGACGAGTCCCTGCCCGTGCTCGGGGACTGGGAGTTCAACCTCCGAGCGGTGCGGGAAGGACGCTTCGTGCACGAGCCCCGGGTGCTGGCGCGCTACCACGTGCGCACGCCCGACAGCGACCGGACGTCCGCAAACTCGATCACCGACGGCGAGTCGCTGCACCGCAGCACCAAGCTGCTTCTGCAGGACCGTTGGCTCGGCGAGACGGTTGACGGTGTCAACAAGGGACTGCTGTCCGTCCAGGCCCAGGCTGCCGGCGACGCCGAGGAGGCACTCCGCCGGCAGGACCTGCGTGTGGCAGACGTGGACGTCGAGGCGGTGGCGAACAGGGTCGCCGACATCATGACGACACGGCGTGCACACAGACGGCTGTTGAGGGGCATCCGCAATCCCGGACATGCGCTCCGTGCACTGCGGAGGATCCTGACGGGGCGCTGGTGACACCGGCGCGGTTGCTCGACGCGCATTCGGGTGTCCGCCTGCTGACGGTCGACCTGTTCGACACGCTCGTGACGCGCTCCGTCGCACAGCCGACGCACGTGTTCGCGTTGATGGAGCGCGAACTGATCGCGCGTGACGGCGGCAGGTGGCGAGGCTTCGCGATGGCGCGTGTTCGCGCGGAGAGGCGGGCGCGGCATGCGATGGCCGCGGTGTCGGAGCACGCCGACGTGACGGTCGCGGATGTGATGCGTGAGCTTGCCTGCGCGCTCACGCTCTCGACCGCCGACAGGCAGATGCTGGTGCAGCTCGAGATGGAGACCGAGGTGTCGGTGACCCGTCCGGTGTCGTTTGGAGCCGACCTCGTCGGGGAGGCTCGCCGACGGGGGCTGGCGGTTCTGGTGGTGAGCGACAACTACATGCCGTCCTCGCACCTGGCGAACGTTCTCACTGCGGCCGGAATCGGCATCCCGCAGGCAGACATCATCGTCAGCTGTGAGCACGGGGCGATGAAGCACGACGGTTCGTTGTGGCCCGTGGTGTTTGACCGGGCCGGGGTGGTGCCCGGCGAGGTGCTGCACGTGGGCGACCTGCACGATGCGGACGGGTCGATTCCCGCAAGGCTCGGGATCCACACGCACGTGGAGCCGGCGATGAGGGTGTCGCACAGAGAGCCGCTGAACACTGTTCCGGGTGTGCTGCCGCTGTCGTTCGTGGAGGCAGCGAACCGGGACGCCGGGGCCGATGCGGCGCGGAACCTAGCCACGGGCGCGCTCGCAATCGTTGTCGCCGGCCAGGTGCTGGATGCGATGAGTGCGGCACGTGCGACCGGGGCGGTGGGTGTGCACTTCACCTCGCGCGACGGCTGGCTGGCACACCGAACCTACGAGCAGGTCCGCATGCTGTCGCCCGGCCTGCCCCACTGCACCTACACCGCGGTGTCGCGTTCGATCGTGTGGCGTGCCTCGCTCGAGCGGATGGACGATGCGACGGCCGTGCGGTTCGTCGGAGGTGACGAACAACTCACCGCGACGAGACTCGGGGAGCGGTTCGGCTGTGCACTCGCCGTTGCCGACGGTGTGCGGACGGACGAGGTGCTGGATGCGGATGCCGCCCGTGCACTTCTCGTGGCGAACGCCGCGGCGGTCGAGGCAGCGTGCCGCGAACTGCGTGCCAGGTACGCGGGATACCTGCGCGCGCAGGGGCTGACGGCCCCGGGACACCACGTGCTCGTGGATCTCGGTTGGTCGGGCTCCGTGGTGGCCGGCCTCGCAGGGATCATCTCGGCGGAGTCGGCAGGTGCCGCAACATGCGAGGGGCGGTTCGCGGCCCTGTACTGGGACGCCACACCACAGCGGCGCTTGCTCCCGATGCACGGTCTGGCGTGTGATGACCTGCGACCGCTGGATGACAACATGCGCCTGCTCGGGGTGATCCGTCTGTTCGAGGCACTTCTCACCGCGCCGCACGGAACGGTGAAAGACATCCGTTCCGGGGAAGCAGTGTTCGGTGACGCGGCTGCGCCGTCGTTGAACGGTGGCGAGTGGGACGACCTAGCCGGTGCGGTGGTCGAGACCGCGGTCGACATCGTCCTCGGGCGGCATGTGCTCGTCGCGCCGCAGGACGTGACGGGGGAGGTCGTGTGGGCCTCGATGATGCAGGTCGGTCACACGCCGACCGAGCGGGAGGTTGATCTTCTCTCCCTCGTCCGTCACGAGACGTCGGTCGACCACGGCGGTGACGGGGAGCCGATCATCGCCCCGGCCGGGGATTCTGCTGCGCCGGACGTCGACTCTGTGTACGACCGACTGCTGCGCCACCACTGGCTACAGGGTTCGCTTGCGGCCTGGTCGGCCCATGATCAGTCACTGCCTGTCGTTCATGCCGTGAGGCACCATCAGCACTGGACCGACGTCGTGTGGGTCCGCGGGTGACCGTCGACCTGCAGCTGAACCAGGGTGCGGCCGACTGGCCGCGCATGCGCGAGGCCGTCATCGCCGCCGAGGAGGCCGGTTTCTCCACGCTCTGGAACCTCGACCACTTCTCGGGCGCCATGTTCGGCGCATCGTCGATGAGCGAGTGCTTCACCTCGCTCGGTGCATGGGCCGCTGTCACCCGCACGATCGGCCTCGGCACCCTCGTGGTGAACACCGTGAACAGGTCGGCCGGGTTGCTCGCCCACAGCGCCGCCACGGTGCAGCAGGTGTCGGGTGGCAGGTTCACCCTGGGCGTCGGCGCCGGCGCGGCACCCGGATCGAAGTGGGCCGCCGAGCATGACGCGCTCGGCACGCGGCTCCTGCCGACGATGGCCGAACGACACCGTCACCTGGCCGACACGGTTGCGGAGGTCCGCCGCATCCTCTCGCCACGGCGCGGCAGCGAGTTCGACGGTTTCCCCTCGCTTACCGCTCCGCTTCCGATTGTGGTGGGTGCGAACAGCACGGCGCTCGCGCGCTGGGCGGGGGAGAACTGCGACGGGTTGAACGTGGGTCACTGGAACCCGAAGCGGGCCGACATCATCACGGCCGCCCGGAAGGCCGCTGGCTCCCGCCAGTTCGAGGCGTCGGTGTGGGATGAGTTCTCCCCGGAACTGTGCGACCCCGACCATCCGCGCCGCGCAGAGCACCGGGCCGTCGGTGCGACGCGGCTCGTGCTCACGGTGACATCGGTGCCCGACCCCGCAGCGATCGCGGCGTGCGGGGCGTTCCTGCGGTGACTGTCGCATTCAGTAAGCGGCGGGGGAGGGCCTGCCGAACACCGGCACACCGTTCGCATTGCGCCAGCGCCATGCCCGCACGATCACGAAGAACATGAGCGGCACGGTGAAGTAGTTCACGTAGGCCACGGTGGGCTGGGAGCTCACCCATCCGTACACGGTCCACGAACAACACGCGAGCACCGTGATGAGCCATGACGCGATGGAGATGCCGTGGAGGTTCGTCGCGCTGTGCACGTGCAGCACCACGGGGATCATCCCGCTTCCGCTCACCACTATCGCCGTCCAGCCGATGACATCGGACGAGGTCGCCAGCCCCACTGCGAGCAGGAGTGCGGTGGAGAACGCGTACCAACCGAGCAGGCGCGTCGTCATCCTCCCGTGCCGTGCAATCACCGAGGCGATCAGCACCTGTGCAACAAGCATCGATGCGTTGCTGGCCCACACCGACACGATGCCGTCCAGCATCCCGTAGGTGAGCCACATCACGGAGCCGAGCACCGCGTGCAGGGTTGCGAAGGGGCTGATTCCGTGCGACGTGTCGTGGCGGAAGCAGCGCCACACCTGGGGCCACACGAATGCGATGCTGACCGCAACGCACCATGCACCGAGCGCGTCGGCGAACGTCACTTGCCGACGACGAGGTTCACGGTTCGGCCCGGCACCACGATGGTCTTGATGGGGTCCTTCCCGCCGAGCGCGGTGATCACCTTGGCGTCCGACATCGCGACCGCGAGGTGCGCGGCCTCGTCGGCGCCGGCGGGCACCGTGATGCGCGCGCGCACCTTGCCGTTCACCTGCACCGGAACCTCGACGGTGTCGTCCTCGAGCAGGTCGGGGTCGGCCACGGGGAACGGTTCGTAGGTGAGTGTCGCGGCGTGACCGAGACGGGCCCACAGTTCCTCGCCGAGGTGGGGGCACAGGGGTGCGACCATCCGCGCCAGCGGCTCCATCACCTCGCGCGGCGAGGTGCCGGTCGAGTTCACGAGCTGGGTGAGAGCGTTGTTCTACTCGATCAGCTTCGCAATCGCGGTGTTGAACCGCAGGCCGTCCATGTCGGCATCCACGCCGGCGATGGTGCGGTGAAGGAGACGGCGCAGATCGGCAGGAGCGGGCGAGTCGTCAACGATCGGCGCACCGGTGTCCTCGTCGACGGCATTGCGCCACAGGCGCTGGGCGAAACGCTGCATGCCGACCACGTCGCGGGTGTTCCACGGACGGCTGGCATCGAGCGGGCCCATCGACATCTCGTAGAGGCGGAATGTGTCGGCACCGAACTCGTCGTACATCTCGTCGGGCGTGACGACGTTCTTCAGGCTCTTGCCCATTTTCCCGTACTCGCGGGTGACGGGCTCACCGTTCCACTCGTAACTGCCGTCGGTCTCCGTGACCTCGTTCGCGGGCACCGTCTGGCCGCGCTCGTCGCGGAACGCGTATGCCTGGATGTAGCCCTGGTTGAACAGGCGGTGGAACGGCTCGACGCTGCTCACGTGCCCGAGGTCGAACAGCACCTTGTGCCAGAAGCGCGAGTACAGCAGGTGCAGCACCGCGTGCTCCACGCCGCCCACGTACAGGTCGACACCACCGGTGTGGCCCTCGCCGCGCGGGCCCATCCAGTAGCGCTCCACGCCGGCATCCACCATGGCATCAGTGTTCGTGGGGTCGAGATAGCGCATCTCGTACCAGCACGACCCTGCCCACTGCGGCATCACGTTCACCTCGCGCACATACCCGCGCGGGCCGTCCCCGAGGTCGAGTGTGACCCGCATCCAGTCGGCCGAGCGTGCCAGTGGCGGAACGGGGTCACTGACGGAGTCGTCGGGGTCGAGAGCCGTCGGCTTGAAGTCGTCCAGTTCCGGCAGCAGCACCGGCAACATGGACTCGGGCACCGCATGGGCCCGGCCGTCGGTGTCGTACACGATGGG
Organism: Acidimicrobiales bacterium; assembly: GCA_046093205.1. Classification (GTDB taxonomy): domain Bacteria; phylum Actinomycetota; class Acidimicrobiia; order Acidimicrobiales; family Ilumatobacteraceae; genus UBA2093. The sequence continues at coordinate 4,543 of JBJTFB010000061.1, read as the reverse complement.
AAAGGGTTCACCCCAGTAGCGCTGCCGCGAGAACAGCCAGTCGCGCAGTCGGTACGTGACCGTGGCCTCACCGACCCCGTTCGCCTCCAGCCACTCGTTCATGCGTGCCTTCGCCTCGGCAACGGAGGTGATGCCATCCAGTGACACCGAACCGTTGGAGGAGTTGATGACGGTGCCGTCGCCCACGTACGCCTCCGGCCACGTGCCGCAGTCGGCCGACGGCTCGATGCCGTGTGCCGTGAACCATGGGTCCGGCGGCATCTGGGTGGCCACGACGGGCAGGGAGTACCTGCGTGCGAACTCGAAGTCGCGTGTGTCGCCGCTCGGCACGGCCATGATGGCACCGGTTCCGTACCCCATCAACACGTAGTCGGCGACCCACACGGGAACCTGCTCACCGTTCACCGGGTTGACGGCGTGCGAACCGGTGAACACACCGGTCTTCTCGCGGGTGTCGTCCTGGCGGTCGGCATCATCCGTTGCCGCGGCGGCGGCAACGTATGCCTCCACCTCCGGGCGGCGGTCATCGGTGGTGAGTGCCGCCACGAGCGGGTGCTCGGGGGAGAGCACCATGAAAGTTGCCCCGAAGAGCGTGTCGGGACGCGTGGTGAACACCGTGATGGTGCCTGCGGGAGAATCGAAGTCGACCCTGGCTCCCTCGCTGCGGCCGATCCAGTTGCGCTGCATCAACTTGATCGGCTCCGGCCAGTCGAGCCTGTCGAGGTCGTCCAGCAGGCGTTCGGCATACGCGGTGATGCGCATCATCCACTGCTTCATGTTCCGCTTGAACACGGGGAAGTTGCCGATGTCGCTGCGACCCTCGGCGGTGACCTCCTCGTTCGCGAGGATGGTGCCGAGACCGGGGCACCAGTTCACCGGCGCCTCGGACAGGTATGCGAGACGGTGCGAGTCCAGCACGTCGGCGCGCTCGCCGGGCGAGAGCGATGACCATGTGCGGCCGTCCGGTGTGGCGCGGCTGCCGGAGGCGAACTCGTTCTCCAGATCGCCGATGGGTCGTGCGCACCCGGCGTCCGCGTCGTACCACGAGCCGTGGATCTGCAGGAAGATCCACTGCGTCCAGCGGTAGTACTCCTCGTCGGTGGTGCTCACGCTGCGGCGCTGGTCGTGGCCGAGACCGAGGCGGCGCAGCTGGCGACGCATGTTCGCCACGTTCTGCTCCGTGTTCACCCTCGGGTGGATGCCGGTGGCGATGGCGTGCTGCTCGGCAGGAAGCCCGAAGGAGTCGTAGCCGAGCGTGTGCAGCACGTTGAAGCCCTTCATGCGCTTGAAGCGCGAGTACACATCGGTGGCGATGTACCCGAGAGGGTGACCCACGTGCAGTCCCGCACCCGAGGGGTAGGGGAACATGTCCATCACGAACAACTTCTCGCGCCCTGCGACGGCAGCGGGGTCGCCGAGGGGACCCGACGGGTTCGGCGCATGGAACGTGCCCTCTTGCTCCCATCGGTCCTGCCACCGAGCCTCGATCTCGGCGGCGAGACGAGCCGTGTACCTGAACTCAGGCACACCCCGGGAAATGGATGAAGTCGCGGGGTTTTCGGTCATGGCCGTGCCATCCTATTTCCGTGTCCAAGCAACGCCCACGGTCCCGCGGACGCCAACCGAAGGGCGGCTCGTCCCACGGCTACCCGCGCACGGCACGACTGTCCGAGGTGCTGCGCGAGGTCATCGCCGATGAGCTCACCCGGATCGACGACGAGCGGCTCGACCTCGTCACCGTGACCTCGATCGACGTCGACCCCGAGATGAACCGGGCGATCGTGTACTACGACTCCATGTCCGGCGAGGCCGGTGACGCCGCCATCCAGGAGGCCCTCGGCGAGCACCGTGCGCGCATCCAGTCCTCCATCAACCGCCAGATGCACGCCCGCAAGACCCCCGTCCTCTCCTTCCGCCCCGACGAGGTCATCCGGGCCGCGGAGCGCATCGACGAACTTCTGCGCCGCAAGCCGTCGGTCGACCGTCCGCAGGACGACGAAACGCAGGAGTAGCGGTGGGCCGCCGCCGCATCCCCGAGACGCACGGGCTGGTGCTCCTCGACAAACCGGCGGGTTGGACGAGCCACGACGTGGTGGCGAAGCTGCGCAAGCACTTCGGCGAGCGACAGGTGGGCCACGCCGGCACCCTCGACCCCGACGCAACGGGCCTCCTCGTGATCGGGGTGGGCAACGGCACGAGGCTGCTGCGCTTCCTCGCCGATGCCGACAAGACCTACACATGCGAGATCGTGCTCGGCACGGCCACCGACACGCTCGACGACTCGGGGGCCGTCACCGCGACGTCGGAGGTCCGTTCGGTCGACATCGACGTTGCCCGCAGCACTGTCGCGTCGCGGTTCGTGGGAACGGTCATGCAGGTGCCACCGATGGTGTCGGCCCTCAAGGTCGACGGCAAGCGGCTCCACGCGCTCGCGCGTGAGGGCAAGACCGTCGACCGCGAGGCGCGACCCGTCGAGGTGCACTCGTTCGAGGTCGAACCCACCGCGGAGCCCCACGTGCTCGCCGCCAGGGTGAGGTGCGGGCCGGGCACGTACGTGCGCTCCCTCGGGGCCGACCTCGGTGAGGCACTCGGAACGGTCGCGCACATCCGCAGGCTCCGTCGCCATTCCTCGGGCCGCTTCGATGTGTCGGAGGCGTGCACCATCGAGAACCCCGTTCTGCTGCCCGTGCACGAGCTGGTGCGCGGTCTGAGCCGTCACACCCTCGACGATGCGGGCATCGACGACACGCTGTACGGACGCGTGCGCCCCGCGTGGGACGACACGCCACCGTGGGCGGTGTTCGACACCGGGGGCAGCCTCGTCGCGGTGTTCGAGCCGTTCCGCGAGAGGCTCGCAAAGCCCACGGTCGTCTTCGGCGGGCGGTGAGCATGTCGACCGACGGAAACTCACGCACGCTGCACCCCGACTGCCCGCAACCGGTGCGCCGGGCGGTGATGAAGCAGAAGTGGCTGGACCTCGCCTATCTCCACTGGCGCGTCGACCCCGCCGCGGTGGCACGGCTCCTGCCGGATGGGCTCGAGGTCGACACGTTCGACGGGGATGCATGGGTGGGTCTCGTTCCCTTCTCGATGCGCGGCATCGGCGTTCCCGGTCTTCCTGCCGTGCCGTGGCTGGGGTCGTTCCCCGAGATCAATGTGCGCACGTACGTGATCCGCAACGGGGTGCCCGGGGTGTGGTTCCTCTCGCTCGACGTGAACCGGTTCCTGCCCGCGCTCGTTGCACGCGTCACGTACCGACTGCCGTACTGCTGGGGCAGAGCATCGAACCGGGTGGACGGGAACCGCCTCGAGTCGACGGTGCACCGGCACTGGCCGTCGCGCGGTGCGCAAACTTCGCTGTCCGTCGATATCGGCGGGGTGATCGAGCAGCAGTCCGCACTCGAGGTGTTCCTCACCGCGCGGTGGGGTCTGTACTCGCGCGGGCCCGGCGGCCGCCTCATGTACGCGCCGGTCGACCACCCGCGATGGGTGCTGCACCGTGCGACACCGCAGCGCGTGGACGACACGCTCGTCGTCGCGGCCGGACTCCCTGTGCCGGTCGGCGAGCCGCACTGCATGTTCTCGCCCGGCGTGCCCGTGCGCATCGGCCTGCCGCGCCGTGTGACCTGGTGACCGTCACGTCCGTACCGAGGTGCGGATAGCGTCTGCCCGCGTGCAGGTGATCACCGATCTCGCGGACCCACCGTGGCCCGGCACCCGTTCGGTGGTGTCGATCGGCATGTACGACGGCCTGCATGTGGGGCACCGCGCGGTGATCGCCCAGACCATGGAGCGCGCGGCCCGCACCGGGGCCCGTTCGGCGGTGGTCACCTTCGACCGTCACCCGATGTCAATCGTGCGCCCCGAGCAGGCCCCGAGACTGCTGACCTCGCTCGACCACAAGCTCGAGCTGCTGGCATCCACAGGGGTCGACGCGACGGGCGTGGTGTCGTTCGACGAGCACCAGTCGCACGAGACCGCCGTGGAGTTCGTGGAGCGCGTGCTCGTGCGCGGGCTCGCCGCGGAGTCGGTGATCGTCGGGAGCGACTTCCACTTCGGCCACATGCGCCAGGGCAACGTCACGCTGCTGCGCGAGATGGGGGAGCGCCACGGCGTCACCGCGGACCCCGTGCGCCTGGTGCCACGGGCCGACGGCGTCGATGAACCCGTCAGCAGCACGGCGATCCGTCGCGCACTCGCCGGCGGGGAGATCGACACCGCGAACCGCATGCTCGGCCGGCCCCACGAGGTGCGCGGCACCGTGGTCGACGGCGACAAGCGCGGCCGCACGATCGGTTTCCCGACCGCGAATGTGGCCGTGCCGCCGGGCATGTGCGTTCCTGCCGACGGTGTGTATGCGGCACTGCACGTGCGGCCCGACGGCAGCGAGCACCCCTGTGCGGTGAACATCGGCCGGCGACCGACCTTCTACCGCGACGCCCAGCACTCACTGATCGAGTCCCACCTGCTCGACTTCGCCGGCGATCTCTACGGTGAGACGGCCTCGGTGAGGTTCCTTGCGTTCCTGCGCAGCGAGAAGGCA
>JBJTFB010000060.1:0-8290 GCA_046093205.1 Acidimicrobiales bacterium | reverse complement strand
GTGGTGCACCGAACTAATCTCGGGTTGTGAGCGAACTCGGACCGCAGGACTTCACGCGCGATTTGCTGCGCTGGAGCGAGGCACTGGCTGCAATTGCCCGTACCGGGATGGGTTTCACCCAGAACCTGTACGAGCGTGAGCGCTACGAAGAGGTGCTTCACGTAGCCGCCGACATCAAAGCCGCGGCCGACGACGCGCTCGACGTGCGTCGCGAGCAGGACCATTTCGTTCAGGAGTGGATGGAGTCCGTCGGCGAGGGTGTGCCCGGGTACGTCACCCCGAAGGTGGCGGTCGGCTGCATCGTCGGCAACGAGCGCGGAGAGATCCTGCTCGTGCAGCGACGGGAGAGCGGTGTGTGGCTGTACCCCACCGGCTGGGCCGACGTGGGCTACTCGGCCGCGGAGGTGGCGATGAAAGAAGTGGAGGAGGAGACTGGAATCCTCGCCGAACCGGTGGCGCTCCTCGGAGTCGTCGACGGCATGCGCATGGGGTTCTCGCGCTTCGGCATGTACATGCTTCTCTTCCACCTGCGCGCCACCGGGGGCGAGCTGCAGGGCCACCCGCTCGAGACCGGCGATGTGGGCTGGTTCGCCGCGGACGCGCTGCCGCACCCGACCGCGGGTGCGCAGTGGTGGGCGGACATGGCATTCGCGGCGATCGCCGGTGAGACATCACCCGCCACGTACGACCCTCCGCGCGGGAGAACCTGGCGCGGCGACGCCGCGCACTGACACCCGGGCGCTACTTGCCGTCCTGGTCGCGCAGGAACTGCTCGACCTCGTCCACCAGGGAGCTGCCGTCCCCGGACTCATCGTCGAACTCGAACTCGAGCTGGTTGCGTGACATCCCGGCATCGTCGCCGAGTTCCTCGAGACGCCGCACGTACTCGGCGAGGTCCTCGTCGCTGTCGACCATCTCCTGAACCTGCTCGTCGTACTCGACGACATCGTTGTGCAGGGCGCCGAGCGGCGGGGGGGTGCCGATGATCTCTCCGGTGCGCTGGATGAGCGCGTTCGCGGCCTTCGGCGACGGGATCTGCGACGCGTACGCAGGCACCGTTGCCCACAGCGACACCGCGGGGATCGCCGCATGGGTGCAGGCGTCATGCAGCACGCCGATGATGCCGGTGGGCCCCTCGTACTGGGGTTTCTGCACGTCGAACCGCTCGATCATGGTGTCGTCGGACGACGTTCCCATCACCCTCGGCACCCGGGTGTGGGAGATGTCGGCGATGAGGGCCCCGAGGGTGATCACCATCGAGCAGTCGAACTCCTCCGCGACACCCACGACCTGCTCGGAGAACAGCCGCCACCGCAGGCTCGGCTCGGGGCCGAGCAGCAGGATCACGTCGGAGCCCGGAGTGCCGGCGTGCCACATCGACACCTTCGGCCACACGATGTCGCGGCGGTTCGCGCCGCGCAGGCGCACCGACGGACGGATGGTGGCGAAGTCGGTGAAGTCCTCCGGGTCGATGTCGGCGAGCGGCTGGGCCTGCCAGGCCTCGACGAGCGTGCGCACCGCGGTGCTGGCACCGTCGGCTGCGTCGTTCCAGCCCTGGAACGCCGCAATGATCACCGGTCGGCGCAGCGCCGGCCGTGAGTGCCACACCACATGGTCGGTCGTCCCCATCAAGGCTCAACCTACCGTCGAATCACGGCCCGATGTCCGGGCCGCAACCTGTTGCCAGTGGTGTGCGTGCCGTGTGTGGCAGGGTTTTCCCGATGGGCGTGACGATCGAACGGGCGGAGCAGGTGACCGACGAGATTGTCGGGGCGTTCGGGAATCTCATCCCGCAGCTCTCCTCGTCGAACCCTCCGCCGACGAGGTCACAGCTCGAGGCCATCGTGGCCTCGCCGGCATGCGTGCTGTTCCTCGCGCGGGTCGAGGGTCGCATCGTGGGTTCCCTCACGCTCGCCACGTTCCCCATTCCCACCGGTGTGCGTGCGTGGATCGAGGATGTCGTCGTCGACGGAGATGCACGCGGTCTCGGTGTCGGCGAGGCGTTGAACCGTGCCGCCATCGAGGAGGCCCGTGCCCGCGGTGCGATCACGGTGGAGCTCACGTCGCGTCCGTCGCGCGAGGCAGCGAACCGTCTGTACCGGCGGCTCGGGTTCGTGCAGCGCGAGACGAACGTCTACCGCTACAGCATCGACTAGGCGCGTCGGTCAGGCGAGGGCACTCACCAGAGCGGCCGCCAGTTCGGCCGGTTTCGTGAGCATCGGCCAGTGTCCCGTGGGCACGTGCATCCAGGTGAGATCGGTGAGTGACGCAAGTTCGGCGAGGTTGGGCGCACCCCCGGCGGCCCATTCCTGCAGTTGTGCGGGGGAGAACTCACACGCGATCACGGTGGTCGGCACCGAGAGCCGGCCGGTGCCGGCATAGGAGAAGGTGTCGGTGGCCGTCCGGGCCGGTTGGGGAACCGCACGACTGCGCAGGAGAGCACGCAGGGGGTCGTCGAGACCGACGAGGTCCTCCTCGTCGAACATGTCCCACGGCGGCAGCGGGATCTCCCCGTTCTCCTGCGGCAGGGAATCCGCGATGCACCGGCCCTCTGCCGCCGGCCATGTGTCGACGTGCACCACGCGTGCGACGCGGCCGGGTCTGCGCGCAGCCGCCGCATGGGCCACAGCACCGCCCGCCGAGTGACCCACCAGCACCACCGGTTCGGTCTCCGCGTCGATTGCCGCGACCACCGCGTCGATGTGGTCCTCGAGACTGATGGATGCACGGTCGGTGTCGTCGGGGTGCAGCCCCGGCAGCGTGAGCGCATTCGTGACGTGTCCCGCCGTCTCGAGTGCGGGTCGCACGGTGTCCCACGCCCATGCACCCAACCAGAACCCGTGGACAAGAACGACCATCATGCGAGGATGCTACGTGCGTGTTGTCCGGTGTTCCTTCACGGTGGTTGCTGCCGTGCTGCTCGGCGCATGCGGTGCGGGCAGTGAGTCCCCGTTCCCCAGCCACGATGCGCAACCGGTGCAGTCCGTCGCATACCCGGGTGCGCAGTGGGAGACGGCACCGGTGCCCGCCGCGGCCGGTGGCGAGGCCGAACTGACGGCGGTGTCGGAGCAATGGTTCGGGGAGGGTGCACCCGTCCCCGGTGTGATGTCGGTGGTGGTCGCCCACGGCGGACGCATCGTGTTCGAGAGAGCAGCACCCGGTGTGGACACCGGTGACCCCGTGCCGTCATGGTCAGTGGCAAAGAGTGTCCTCGGTGCCGCAGTCGGGGTGGCGGTGGACCGTGGCATCATCACCCTCGAGGATGACTCGCTGCACCCGTCGTGGCCGGCGGGCGACCCACGGTCTCGCATCACCGTGGCCGATCTCCTGCACATGGCGAGCGGTCTCGACTGGGGCGAGAACTGGGAGACGGGGGACCCGGTGAGACTGTTTCTCGACCCGCGCGGCGCGGCGGCGTTCGCCGCCACGAAGGAACTGGTCGCCGAACCGGGACGGCAGTTCAGGTACTCGAGCGGGGACTCCTCGCTTCTCGCGGGCCACCTGTCGCGCAGGCTCGGCGGCTCCGGCGCGCTGGAGCAGTTCGTGCGCGACAACGTGCTGGCACCCATCGGCATCCGTGACGTCCGTTTCGACCTCGATCTCACGGGCGAATGGACCGGTGCGGCCGGCCTGAACATGTCACCGCGTGACTATGCGCGGTTCGGTCATCTCTTCGTGCGCGGCGGGAGGTGGAACGATGCCCGCGTCATCCCGCAGTCATGGGTGGAGTACTCGGCGACGGTGGGCGTGCCGAACTCCTCCTACGGTGCGCACTGGTGGGTGCACACGCACCCGGTGTTCTCCGCCGACGGGCTGTTCGGTCAGGTGGTGATGGTGGATCCGTCCACGACAACGGTGGTGGTGGTCACTTCGCGCACCGGGGCCGACTTCGACGAGGGCAAGCAACTCGCCCTGCGTCTCACCGGGTTGATGTCCCTCACCGTGGAGGGGTGAGGTTCACGCCGGCTCGGCGAGCAGCACCGGGATGCGCCGGTCGGTCTTGGCGCGGTACTCGTCGTAGCGCGGGAACACCGCAACACTGCGCTGCCACCATTCGTCGTACTCCGCACCGTCGATCTGCCGCACCGTCACCGCGAACGGCTCCGGCCCGTCCTGCACGGTGACCTCGTTCGGGTTGGCGAGAAGGTTCGCGTACCAGTCGGGGTTGTCGGGGGCACCGCCCTTGGACGCGACGAGGGCATAGGAACCGCCGTGCTCCACGCGCATCAGCGCGATCTTGCGCACTGCGCCGCTTCTCGCGCCGCGCATGGTGACGATGATGACGGGGATGCCGGTGTCGAGGAGAGTGGAACCCTCGCGGCCGCCGGTTCTCTCGTAGAGATCCACCTGGTCGCGCACCCACTGCGACGTGCTCGGTACGTACTCACCCTCGATGCGTGTCATGTGGGCACGATATCTGCTGGCAGAATCGGGGGATGGCACGGATCGTCACCGTCTTCCGCAACCGTCTCCGTGATGGTGCACGTGCCGAGTACGCGCCGATGGCAGCCGAGATGAGCGAGCTCGCGCGTGCCATGCCCGGGTTCGTGGACTCCAAGACCTTCGCCTCTGATGACGGTGAACGCGTCACCATCGTGATCTTCGCCGACCGGGCATCGCACGATGCGTGGCGTGACCATCCCCGTCACCGCGAGGCACAGCGCCGCGGCAGCGAGGATTTCTACGAGCAGTGGTCGGTGCAGGTCGCCGAGGAGACCCACACCGCGTCGTTCACTCGCTGACGGTTCGCGACTCCTCCAGCGCATCCGAGAGGCCGGCCCGGGAACGCAGCGGGATCTCCGGGAGCCAGAGCGCAATCGCGACGCCGGCGAGCATCACCACCGCGCACCAGAAGTAGATGCGGCCCACACCGTTCGCCACTGCATCGACCACGGCCTGGCGCGTCGCCTCGGGGAGGGCCGCGATCTCCTTCGGCGAGCGGATGATGTCGGCGGCCTCGTCGGCGGGGCTGCCCGTGCGCGCCGGGATGTCGGCCCTGATGGTGGAGTTCAGGATGGTGCCGAACACGGCGAGACCCACCGAACCACCGAACGACCGGAAGAACATGAGCATCGATGTGGTGACGCCCATGTCATGGAACTCGACCGCGTTCTGGCCCGAGATCGACGTGGTGGTGAACACGGACGCGGTGCCGAAGCCCATGAACACCATCGGGACGATGAGGAACGAGTAACCCGTGGTGCCCGAGATCAGCGACACCCCGTACAGGCCGGCGGTGGCGAGCGCACACCCGACGACGGGGTACAGCTTGTACCGCCCGGTGCGGGCGATCAACCGGCCGATGCCGAACGTTGCCGCAGTGACACCGATCATCTGGGGGATCGTGCGCAGTCCCGACTCCGTGGGTGACACGAACTGGGAGTCCTGGAAGTAGAGGTTCAGGAAGCCGCCCGCACCGTACGACACCACACCGGCGCACAGCCCCAGCATCGACGCGCGGAACACCACCTTGTTGCCGAACAGGTGCAGCGGGATCATCGGTTCACCCGCGCGCCGCTCGACGAGAACGAACACGGGGAGAGTGACCGCACTCACCGCGAAGAGGACGAGAACCTCGGGCCGCACCCAGCCGTGCCGGCCGTTCTCGAGGCCGATCATCATCGAGCCGATCGCCACCGACAGGAGCACCGCTCCGGCGTAGTCGAGGCGTGCCTCGCGGCGCTTGAAGGGCAGCCGCAGCGCAAAGTGCGTGACCGTGCCGATCGCAAGGATGAGCGGCACGTTGATCCAGAAGATCCAGGGCCACGAGAAGTGCTCGATGATGAAGCCACCGATCACGGGGCCGAGCAGTGCGGAGCCCACGAAGGCGAGCGTGAAGTAACCGATGTAGCGGCCGCGCTCACGCGGCGGGAGGATGTCGCCCATCACCGCGAAGGCAAGTGCCTGGATGCCGCCGCCGCCGAGACCCTGGAAGGCCCTCGCCGCGATCAGCTGGCCCATTGACTGTGCAGCCCCGCACAGGAACGACCCGACGAGGAACGTGAACATCGTGGTCTGGAAGATCAGCCGGCGGCCGTAGATGTCGGACAGCTTCCCGAGGAGCGGGGTGCCGATCGCCGAGGTGACGATGTACGCGGTGCCCACCCAGGCGAAGCTCTCGAACGAGTTGAACTCGCCCACGATGGTGGGAAGCGCGGTGGCAATGATCGATGTCTCGAGCGAGGCCAGCATCGTGGCGGCCGCAAGCGCGCCGAGCACGGCGAACAAACGCCTGTTGGTGAAGCCGGGGACCATGGATTCGGTTGCCACGGGCCCACCGTAGACCTGTTCCTTGCAGGGGCCAATCATCGTGATGCCGGCTGATTCCCGTGAGTGATACCCTCTGGGGTATGTGTAGACGAGTGACATGCGATATCTGCGAAAAGCCCACGTACGCGGGGTGTGGTGAGCACATCGAGCAGGTGCTCGGCGATGTTCCGGTCGACCAGCGCTGCCAGGGACATGATTCCGACGCAGGCCCGAAGTCGTTCCTGAAGACGATCCTCGGCCGCAACTGAGCAACCACGACGTTCTCACGGTCGACGCGACCGGCACCGCACGGTGCTGGTGGTGCGGGAGCGACCCGCTGTACGTCGCGTACCACGACACCGAGTGGGGCCGACCCGTCACCGACGCCGACCGGTTGTTCGAGAAGATCTGTCTCGAGGGGTTCCAGTCGGGCCTCGCGTGGATCACCGTGCTGCGGAAGCGCGAGCGGTTCCGCGAGGTGTTCGACGGGTTCGGAATCGACGCGGTCGCGCGCATGGGCAGCAGCGATGTGGAGCGCCTCCTCGGTGATGCGGGCATCATCCGTCACCGCGGGAAGATCGAGGCGACCATCAACAACGCGCAGTGCGCCGCGCGCATGCGTGACGAAGGCATCGATCTCGCTGCACATGTGTGGGGGTTCGCACTCGATGCACCCCACGGGCGCAGCGACGGCCCTCCCGATCCGTCGCGGTTGAACACGATGGCCCCCGCTGCCACCGCGCTGTCGAAGGACCTCCGCCGCCGCGGATGGAAGTTCGTGGGGCCGACAACGGTCTATTCGTTCATGCAGTCGATGGGACTCGTGAACGACCACATGCCGGGGTGCTCTGTGGCCGGGGAATGCGAGTCGCTCCGCAGGGCGACCGTTCTCAACGCGGGTTGAGCATGTCCTCGGCGTTCTGACGCACCTGCCAGTCGCGGTCCTCGAGGGCGGCCCGAAGGACCTCCTCCACCCGGGGTCCCTCGAAGTGTGCGAGGGCTAGCACCGCCCTCCGGCGCACCGCCGGCTTGTCCGAACACGCCGCGATGATGGCATCGAGACCGCGAGGGTCACCGATCGCCCCGAGTGCCGCGGCGGCTGCCTCGCGCACGAGTGGCTGGCCGTGCTGCGTGGTGGCGTTCACGAGTGCATCGATCTCGTGGTCGGCGGGCGAGGGTCGCTCTCCCAGTGCCCACGCCGCCATCTCGGCCACGTACACGTCGGGGTCATCGATCATGTGCGCCACCTCCACACCGGCCACCCGGCCGGCGAGCTCGGCGGCGGTCCTCCGCACCACGGCAGCAGGGTCACCGGTGGCCGCCGCGAGTTCGTCCGGCCGGAGACCGCCCGCTCGTGCAAGCGCCCGCAGCGCGCTGGCGCGGACCGCGCCGTCGTGATGCACGAGCGCGGCACGGGCGGTCTCGGTGTCGCCGGAGAAGCCGGCAGCCACCACGCCGAAACGTTCGTCGGACACGGTGCCTACGAGCGCAGCAGGTCGCCGACGAGGTTCAGGATGAGGGCGAACACGAACCCAGCGAGCGTCGCGAGCGCCGCCCCGACCACCACCGACCCACCGGCGAGAGAGAGAACGGAGCGCCTGACCCGACGCGGTTCGGGTGCGCGGTAGAGGGGGGTCGGCTTGTGGTCGACCCTGACCACGGCCGCACGGCGCGGGCCGGCGGGCTTCATGCGGGTGACGGCTGCAAGGGCAACGAGCGCAAGTGCCATCACCCACAGGGCACGCACGGTGGTTCCCGCCGTGGAAGTAGCAAGGGACGAGGCAAGAATGGCGAACGACACGGACATGACGAACGACAGCGTACCCCCGCCCCCCGATGCGCTGCCCGCGCCCACGACACCCGGCACCCGATGGTTGGTGGCGGCCGTGCCGTTCGTGACGGTCGGTTGGTTGGCTCTCGCCGCGGTGCTCGTGATGGCAACCGTGCGCATCGACCGTTGGGAACTGGCCCCCGGCGAGGCAATGGCGGTGTCGCGGCGCATTTCCTTCGCGGCGAACGAGGGATCGACGGAACCCGTGCC